>JBEAZU010000050.1:0-6689 GCA_041169945.1 Bacteroidota bacterium | reverse complement strand
CCCCTTGATACCGATGGTATTGTCATCAAAGTCAATAGTTTTGAGAAACAAGAAGCCCTTGGTTTTACGGCCAAAAGTCCTCGTTGGGCCATCGCCTATAAATACAAACCTCAAAGTGTCTCTACCATCTTAGAAACCATTAGCTACCAAGTGGGTCGAACGGGAGCCATTACACCTGTGGCCAATTTAAAACCCGTTTTATTGGCTGGAACCACCGTAAAACGTGCGTCTTTACACAATGCCAACGAAATTGAGCGCTTAGATTTACGTATCGGCGATACCGTAATGGTGGAAAAAGGAGGTGAAATTATTCCCCAAGTATTAGCCGTGGATTTAAGTAAACGCGATCCAAGAGCACAAAAAGTAACATACATAAGCCAATGCCCTGATTGTGGCTGTGAATTGGTGAGACAAGAAGGAGAAGCCAACCATTATTGTCCGAATGATAAAGGATGTCCTACGCAATTAAAAGGAAAAATAGAGCATTTTATTTCACGAAAAGCACTGAATATTGATGGCATTGGTGCAGAAACCATAGACGCTTTTTTTGAAAACAATTTGGTGAAAAATGTAGCCGATTTGTATGATTTAACCTACGAACAAATTGTAGGCTTAGACAGGTTTGCGGAAAAGTCGGCTCAAAACTGCATAGAAGGCCTACGCAAATCTAAGCAAATTCCTTTTCACCAAGTATTGTATGGATTAGGGATTAGATTCGTAGGGGTTACAGTAGCCGAAAAGCTTTGCAATCACTTTCATACCATAGAGGCTATACAAAAAGCAAGTATTGATGCCTTGAAAGAAGCGCCCGAAATAGGAGATAAAATTGCGCAGAGTATTATCGCTTACTTTGCCGATGAAGACAATTTAATGCTCATCGAAAGACTCCAAAAAGCTGGACTTCAATTCGAATCTGTCCATGTCGAAAAAGAAGTAGAAAGCAATAGATTAGAAGGACTTAGCTTTGTCGTTTCGGGTGTATTTGAACATTTTGAAAGGGATGAAATCAAAGATAAAATCATCAGTAATGGTGGCAAAGTATTGTCTTCGATCTCTGCAAAATTAAATTACGTGTTGGCGGGCGAAAACATGGGTCCTGCAAAATTAGAAAAGGCGAGCAAACTCAATATCCCCATTATTTCGGAGCAGGAGTTTATAGAAATGCTTTCTTGAGTTTCAGTGGTCAATTGAGGGTTGAGCGTTTAGAGAGGCGTGTAATAAACAAAGAAAATGAACACACAAAATTTAGCCAATTTCGAAGTACTACAAGCACTTTTAAACAGCAAGGTACTGCAATTCAACCAACCTGAATTTATCAAAGATGACCCCATCAGCATTCCTCATTTATTCTCTAAAAAAGAGGATATTGAAATCATGGGATTTTGGGCGGCAGTATTGGCTTGGGGACAAAGAGTGACCATCATTAACAAATGTAAAGCGCTGATTATGCATATGGATCATGCGCCTCATGATTTCATCATGCATCACCAAGACAATGATTTGAAAAAATTATTGGCATTCAAACACAGAACCTTTAACAGTACCGACACCCTTTATTTTATACACTTTTTCAAACAATTTTATACCCAACATCAAAGTTTAGAAGAAGCCTTTACGCGTCAGTTAAATCCCAACGATCGCCATATAGAAAATGGCTTAAATGGCTTTTTTAACACTTTTTTTGATTCAGAAATTGCCCCTGAAAGAACCAAAAAACACATTGCCAGTCCGGCAAGAAAATCAGCATGTAAAAGAATCAACATGTTTTTGAGATGGATGGTACGAGATGATGCAATGGGTGTAGATTTTGGCATTTGGAAAAACATAAAAACCTCCCAACTTATTTGTCCATGTGATGTACACGTAGATCGGGTGGCTAGAAAACTAGGGTTAATCCATCGACCACAAACCGATTGGCTCACCGCCGTGGAGCTCACCGAAAACCTCCAGCAATTTGATGCCAACGACCCTGTAAAATATGATTTTGCTTTATTCGGAATGGGAGTTGAAAAGTACTTTTGATACTAATTTTAAATTTTGAATGTTAAATTTAAAATTTATGTTGACTATGTAACAAAATTTAATGCTTAAAATTAAGAAATAGCTTCATTTTTTCAGCTATAAAAGCTTAATTGCAGTAAGGAAATATAAAAGCCTTAAATTCTTAACAAATACCAATATAATCTAGCTAATATCCTTTAAATAGGCACATACGATAACATCATCATGCAACCCTTTCATAAACTAACCACCATATTTCTCTTATTATCCGTTTTTTTAGTTTCAACAAGTAGTAATATCCACTTTGATGGCGATGAAGCAAAAGACAAACAAGCGTATTGGGTCGACAGTGTTTTTAATGCCTTAAATGAAGACCAAAAATTAGGTCAACTGTTTATGATTGCAGCTTATTCTAATGTCGACGAAGCACAAAACCAAGTGATTGAAAACATCATCAAAGACTATCAAATTGGTGGCTTAATATTTATGCAGGGCGGACCCGTTCGACAAGCCACCTTAACCAACAGGTACCAAGCAGCCTCCAAAACCCCTTTACTCATCTCTATGGATGCCGAATGGGGACTTAGTATGCGACTAGACAGCACCCTCAATTTCCCTAAACAAATGACCCTTGGCGCCATTCAAGAAGACAAATATGTGTACGAAATGGGCAAAGAAATTGCGATGCAATGCAAACGTTTGGGAGTACATGTTAGTTTTTCTCCTGACATTGACATCAATAGCAATCCCTTAAATCCGATTATTGGGGTAAGGTCTTTTGGAGAAAACAAAGAAAATGTTGCCCGAAAAGGCATTGCCTATATGAAAGGCTTGCAACACCACGGGGTGATGGCTGTGGCCAAACATTTTCCTGGCCATGGAGATACCGATAGCGATTCACATCTTGGCTTACCCACCATCAAACATTCTAAAAAAAGAATGGATGAAATAGAACTTTATCCTTTCAAAAAACTGATCAGAGATAGTGTTGGTGGTGTTTTGGTTGCACATTTAAATATACCGGCCTACGACAATACGCCCAACAGGGCTTCTACCCTCTCCAAAAACATTGTTACTGATTTACTCAAAGAGAAACTCGATTTTCAAGGGTTGATCTTCACAGATGCACTCAACATGAAAGGCGTTAGTAAATTTTTCAAACCAGGAGAAGTAGATGTCATGGCATTGAAAGCAGGCAATGATGTATTGTTGTTTTCCGAAGATGTACCCATAGCCATCAATAAAATCAAAGAAGCCTTGGCCAATGGTGATTTAGATAAAAAAGAAGTTTATCAAAGTGTTAAAAAAATACTAAACGCCAAATATTGGGCAGGTTTAAACAAATACAAACCCATAGAAATTAAAAACCTTTACCAAGACCTGCACAGTGCACATGCCAAAGCCCTTCGTCATACCTTATTTGAAAAAGCAGTAACGGTGGTGAGCAATGCAAATGATTTAATTCCTTTTAAATTCAATGATACCACAAAATTTGCGTCCATCGCTTTCGGAACCTCGGTTGAAAATGAATTTCAAAAAACATTAACCAAATATGCTCATTTTGAAAACCATCATTTTTTAGAACACCATCATTTCACCTCCGACCAAATTGAGGCATTCGTTGAAAAATATGCCCATAAAACAGTGATCATTAGTATTCATGGCATGAATAATTCTCCGGCCAAAGACTATGGCATCACCAAAGAAATCAGTCTATTGGTACAAAAATTAGAACAAAGAACAAAAGTAGTCGTGGTGCTTTTTGGCAATCCTTATGCACTCAAATATTTTGAAAATTCTCCTCATGTGGTTTGTGCCTACGAACACAATGAAGTCACTAAAAAATTGGTACCTCAAGTACTATTTGGCGCACTTAAAGCCAACGGGAAACTACCGGTTTCGGCAACATCAACCATTAGAGAAGGACGTGGTTTTTTCACTTTAAACACTCAAAAATTACAATATGGCATTCCAGAACAAGTGGGTATGCTAGAAGAAAAACTTCATACTATTGATACCATCGTTACCAAAGCCATTAAAAACCATGTGATGCCTGGTTGTGAAATCGTTGTGGCCAGAAAAGGAAAAGTGATTTACGAGAAAAGTTTTGGCAAACAAACTTACCTTGACAGTTTACCTGTGCAAGATTCTACCATTTACGATATTGCTTCGATCTCTAAAGTGGCAGGCACGCTTCAAGCAGTCATGTTTTTATACGAACAAGGGGAAATCAATTTAGACAGCACCATCTCCACCTATCTACCGGAATTAAAAGGAACCAATAAGGCAAATATATTTATCAGGGAAGTTTTAACCCATCAAGCGGGCTTGCAACCATTTATTGAGCACAATAAAAAAACAATGGAAAACGGCAATTTAAAAGACACCTATTATTGCAATAAAAAAGACAGCATCTACAACCTTAGCATTACCCCAACAATATTCGCCATTCCTGCGCTTCCCGATTCCATGTGGCATTGGACAATTCAATCAAGCCTCATCTCAAAAAACCATAATGCACACAATTCAGACACGTCTTGTTATCCTTATCGATACAGTGATATCAGTTTTTATATCATGAAACGCATTGTAGAAACCAAAACTAATCAGGTGATGAATGAATTTTTAGACCAACATTTTTATGCACCGCTTGGCATGTACAACACCACCTATAAACCACTTGAAAAATTCAATATTGAACGTATCCCTCCGACAGAAGATGAGCCATCTTTTAGAAAACAAATAATCAGAGGAACGGTTCACGATCCGGGAGCTGCCATGATGGGTGGCGTAGCTGGTCATGCAGGCCTATTCAGTACCGCCAATGATTTAGCCATATTAATGCAAACTCATTTACAAAAAGGCACTTATGGAGGCGTTAATTACTTCAAACCTGAAACCGTAAATGAATTTTCAAGGGCGCAATACACGTCATGCAGAAGAGGATTAGGATGGGATAAACCTCAATTAGGAGGTTCAAGTCCGACTTCTGATTTATGCTCTTTTGAAACTTTTGGCCATACCGGTTTTACCGGAACCTGCGCTTGGGTTGATCCTAAATACGACTTGGTTTTCATATTTTTATCCAACAGAACCTTTCCGAATGCGGAGAACAAAAAGTTGATTACCCAAAACATTAGAACAAAAATTCAAGATGTCATTTATCAATCGATCGTAAATATTACGCCAGAAGAATTATAATACTGCCGTACGAATTGCCTATTCCCCTCGATTGTTAAACTGAATTTGCTATACCATTTCTATTTTTAAAAGCCTTTTCTTAGCCTAGTTAAAATAATATACTTTCACTCCTTCCTTATTAAATCCTTTTATTCTAAATTGTGTCACCAAACCATTACCATGATGTCGTCTGAAAAAACAATGATCCTGAACAAGGTGCAAACCTTACAAAAAATCACCCGCATTGCGTATGAGATTTATGAAAATAACCCTAAAGAAAAAGAGGTGTATTTGGCAGGAATATTTGAAAAAGGATATCAATTTGCAACGATTTTAAAAAAAGAATTAGAAAAAGTTGCTCCATTTACAGTCACTTTAATCAGAATTGATTTAGACAAACTTTCGCCACAACAAAGCGTTGTTCAATTAGATATAGATGCCAATAAGCTCAAAAACAAAACCATTATTTTACTCGATGATGTCTTAAATACGGGAAAAACAATGGCCTATAGCCTCAAACCATTTTTAAATGTTGCCATTAAAAGACTTCAAACTGCCGTTATTGTTGACCGTGCCCACAAAAATTTTCCTATATCGGCAGATTACGTAGGGTATTCTTTGTCGACATCGTTAAAAGAAAATATTGACGTAATTTTAGAGGATGAAGGCTTAGGGGTATATATTCAGTAAAGTATGGTAAGAACTTGATAAAGTTCACATTTAAATACATATTTTTAGCTGCCACGATAAGCATTGTTGAAAAACTATGTTTCTTTAATCATGTTATGCATCACGGTACCTAGGGCTTATTTACTTCAACATAGGTAGTATTAAAGCTCATCAGTATTGCATTCCGCTTCAATATTCAATACCAATAGTCGTTTAGTTAAGGTGAAATCCGCGTCAATCTGTCCAATCCGCTCTATCAGCGTTCCAAATTTTTATGCAGACAAAGCATAAAACAAAATTGCATGCAGATTTGGCGAATTATGCGGATCATCACGGATTTAAATTAACAATATTTGTTCACTAGACGACTTTGCTATTCAATACACCAACGTCAACACATTACAAAGATATAATTGCAAATTTTAGAGCACAACAATCTCCATTGGTAAAAATATTGAAATGTAAATAGGTTGGGGAACCTGCTTTTATGAGGTGACAAAATCACCTCACTAGCCCGCTTCGGTATCATATACTTTAATTTTGCAAATCATCGCAAACAGCACATACAAAAACAAACTCGTTGGAATTTGACCTGTGGCCTCCTGAGGGAAATTGGCAATCATCAAAGCAAAAGTAACACACAGCATTGCCAAGAGGTACGACTTCAACTTGGCATTTTTCAATACATAATAATTTTTAATGCCTTCTGCCATGACCGTATACAACAAATACAAGTAAATGGCTAAACCAATCGGACCAGCCTCTACCACAATGCGCATATAACCACTGTCGGGAGGAAAAGTTGACAAGAAACTACCAGGACTAAACCGTTCTCCCCA
>JBEAZU010000049.1:0-5532 GCA_041169945.1 Bacteroidota bacterium | reverse complement strand
AAAAAATCGAATGTTTACAGCAATCATAGTGGATGATGAAAGTAAAAGTAGGTTAACACTAGCTACTTTACTTGAAAAATATTGTACTAACATCACCATTGTTGCCGAAGCATCCAATATTGTAGAGGCCATCAAAGCTATTCAACAGCATAAGCCCACCATTATTTTTCTAGATATTCAATTACAAGAGGGCAATGGATTTGATTTGTTAAACCAATTAGGCAAAACACAAAGCAATATTATTTTCACTACCGCCTACGATGCCTATGCGGTGAAGGCATTTCGATTTAGTGCCATCGATTATTTATTAAAACCGATTGATCCTGACCAATTGATTGCTGCAATCCATAAAGTATATAATGCCTCAACTACCCATCTGGCACAATTAAAATTAGAAACCTTATCAGATAATTTTAACTCCTCCGATAAAAAAATCATCATCCATTCGCACCAAGGTTTATCAACCATCAAAGTAAATGATATTGCAAGATGTGAAGCCGACAGCAATTACACTACTATTTTTAATAAAAATGGTGAACGAATTGTGGCCACCAAATCATTAAGAGAATACGAAGAACTACTTCTTGAATACCATTTTTTCAGGGTACACAAGTCTCATTTAGTAAACTTGTCGTATATCAAATCATGCGATTTTGCCAATAATACCATCACTTTAGACGATAATTCTACCGTAGAAATAGCCCGAAGAAGAAAAGAATCATTGTTACAATTGTTAAAACAATAGTGTACATGAAATTCATACGCAAGTCTTTATTGGGATACCTGCTGGTATTCATTTTTCCACTTTCTGCCCAAATGCAAAACGTACAAATCACCGACAGCTTAGTACAACAGGCAAGTGTTTTTAAAAAAGACAAGCAATACAATAGTGCCTTAAAGTGTTATTTAGAAGCCCTTAAACTGACGACTACTGAAGACAAGGCTTATCCTAAAATAAACCTTGAATTAGGGCAACTTTATTTTGATTGGGGAATGTACGACAAGGCTTCAGCCTATCTTGTGCAAGCGACACAACAAGAGCACACCGTAGAAAATTTAAAGCCCATTAAACTACTGGCATTGTCGTATGAAAAAAACAAAAAATATGAGCAAGCCATCGTGCAATACAAAATACTATATGACAAATGCTTACATAAATCCCAAGAAAAGGCAAATGTCTTGGTGGCGATGGCAACAGTTTATAAAAAAATGGGGCAATACCAACATGCCTCCGTCTATGAAATTGAAAATTTAGCCCTTAGAAAAGCACTCAAAGATACCGTTGGCATATTTATTTCTTTGAATAATTTGGGGGCAACTTTTAAATATTTGAATGATAAGCCAAAGGCATTAGACTATTTTAAGCAATCTTATACGCTTAGTAAATTAGCGGGCGAAGAAATTCAAATGGGTTTGACACTCATGAATATTGGCCTGATGTATCAACTCATGGCAATGCATCCACAAGCCATACAACACTTGGCAATGGCGCTTGTTCTTTTACAAAAAAAACAAAAATATCAGGAAACAGGCTTGGCTTACAATGCTTTGGCAACCAGCTACTTTATCAGCAAAGACTACAGCAATGCACGAAAATTTGCCCAATTGGCTTTGGATATCGCTTTAAAAGAAAAACTATTAGAGGTACAATCTATCAGTTATAAGCTCTTATCTAGCATTTACAAAGCCACTAATATGATGGAAGAATCATACGGCTACCTACAAAAACATGCCGATATAAAAGACAGTATGCTCCTTCATAAAATGCTCAAAGAACAAGCATTGAATCAAAAACAACTTGACATCGAAAACAAAGAAACCCAGGTGAGGAATGCTTTAATCGATTCGGAATTAAAAGCACTTCAAGTAAAAAAAATAAACTTAGAAAAAGACACGAAAGACAAGGCATCTGAAATAGAAAAAAGAGACCAAGCGCTGAGAGAAATTGCCAATAGAGAACAACTTTTAAAAAAAGAAAAAGAACTTCACTTGTTAATTTTACGTGAACAAGCCTATAAAATGGAGGCCAATGCAAAGCAAATTGCCCTTTTGCACCAACAAAAAATATTAGAAGACCAAAACAAACGAAGCAAACTCAAAGCACTTAACGACAATGCTAAAATAACAGTATTGCAATTGAACAACCAAAAAAGCTTACTAGAGAAACAAGCCATCTACAAAAAAATCCTACTCGTTGTATTGATTTTAGCCCCTGTTTTCGGGTTTTTAATCTTTAGGGTATACGCTTATCGTCAAAATGCCCTCAATAGCAAACTCAAAAATAGAACCTTAGACTTGGAGCAAAGAATGCTAAGGGCACAAATGAATCCTCATTTTATTTTCAATGCCATGAATTCTATTCAAAGTTTTGTTTCAAGCAATGATGCCTACTCGGCCGAAAGGTATTTGGCTCGTTTTTCTAGGTTGATGCGCTACATCTTAGAAAATAGCGCCAAACAATTGATATGCTTAGCCGATGAATTCAACATGTTACAACTCTACATCGAGTTGGAACAATTGCGTTTTGATCAGCTATTTCACTTTGAAATTACGATGAACAAAGAGATTGATTCGGAATTTATTTTCATTCCTCCATTGCTCACTCAACCTTATATCGAAAATGCCATCGTGCATGGCTTATGCAATAAAAAAGAACCTGGTGGACTTTTAAAAATCAATTATGCGCTAGAAAATGATACCATCCTCGTCTGTACCATTGAAGACAATGGAATTGGTAGGGCAAAAGCGCAACAGTTGGCCTTAAACAAAACGGAAATGCATAAGTCGATGGGTATGCAAGTGACCAAAGAACGATTTGACATGCTGGCAAAAAGCAAAAAACTAGATTTTTCGAGTGTCATTACCGACCTATACCATCAAAATGGTGAAGCTGCCGGTACCCGAATCACTTTAAGGATTGCCATCAGCGAAGAGGAGGAGCCGAAAAACAGTTAACAATACGATATACCTGTGATAATTTTTTATTTCATTGAAAACTTGGACCTTTATTCATAAATTGCTCCACGTTTAATTCAAACAACAAACACCATGATTACGATTAAAACTTTTGTATTTAATGCATTGCAAGAAAATACCTATGTATTATATGACGAAACAAAAAGTTGCATCATCATAGACCCAGGTTGCTATGAACCTTCTGAAAAAGAAGAATTGGTGTCTTTTATAAAATTAAATGATCTTCAACCCTCCTGTATTCTTAACACCCATTGTCACATCGACCATATTGTAGGCAATCAATTTGTAAAAGAATATTTCAGCATCCCATTGTTTGTACCCGAAAAAGACGCCTTTCAAATCAAAGCGGCAAGTACTTATGCACCCATGTATGGCTTTCATCGCTATGAAGAAAGTATTCCGGATGGCTTCATCGAGGCAGACGTAAACATTCACTTCGGTAATGCAACTTTAAGTGTGCTTCAAGTACCAGGACATTCGCCAGGGCATGTCGCATTTTACGATAGCACGCAAGGTTTTTGTATCAATGGAGACGTATTGTTTAAAGGTAGTTTTGGCCGTTATGATTTACCAGGTGGCGACTTTAAAGTATTGGTAAATTCTATCAGAAATGTCATGTTTCAATTGCCCGACGACACCATCGTGTTTTGTGGACATGGACCAAGTACGACCATAGGATTTGAAAAAAAACACAATCCAATTGCCGGCTAAATAATGGCTAAATCTTTTAACAGCATTTATTTCTGTTAAGGGTTTTAACGCCTTTATAGGCCATAAAATATACATAAATTTCATGTATCTTTAAGCACTTAACTCAAGCTATGCTTGGCAAACACTATGGCTTGGCTCGAGTATCAACATTATTCAAATTAAAAAATGAAAATATTCTTCAAAAGATTTCAATTGGTCATTTGGTTATTGGCAGGAGTTGCCTTAATGTATTATACTTTTAAAGACCTGAACCTGACAAGCATTTGGAATTCACTGAAAAAAGTAGAGCTCAAATGGTTAGTGATTGTATTGATTATTAGTTTGTTGAACCATGTAGTAAGGGCCATGCGATGGCAATTGATGCTAAAAGCCTTGGGTTATCCCATTGGCTTGGTAAGTAGTTTTAGTAATTTAATGTTTGGCTATTTTGTAAACAATGCCATACCACGTGGGGGTGAATTTTCGCGCTGTATTTCTTTGAAAAAAACCGATGAAGTGCCTTTCAATGTTTCATTTGGAACTGTATTGGTAGAACGATTAATTGATACCTCATGCCTGGCCTTGCTTGTATCATTTACATTATTCACACAATACGATGAATTAGGTGGGTTTTGGATGGATAAAATTTGGATGCCTATCCGCAATTCCTTTGGAAAAGGTGGCCTCATGAAAGAATATAAAATTTATATTTTGACGGGATTGGGCGTGCTATTTCTTTTGTTCAAGATTTTTGAAAAGAAAATTGAAGCCACGGGCATCAACAACAAAATTGATGACTTCTCCAATGAAATGTGGGAAGGTTTAAAAACCCTACTCAAAATGAAAGACCTGCCCCTATTTTTGGCTTACACGGTATTGATTTGGGTTGGCTATTATTTTATGTCTCAACTGTGGTTTTATGCGCTACCAGAATTCGCGCATTTGGGCTGGAAAGCGGCTTTAATGATTATGGTGGTTGGCACCATCGGCAGGTCGGTACCGGTACCAGGTGGCGGCATGGGTGCTTACCATTCTTTGGTTGCGCAAGCATTATTGATATATGGCTTAACACTTGAACAAGGCAGTGTGATGGCGGTATTGATTCACGAAACACAATTGCTGTATGTGCTTGTGGTAGGCGGAATTTGCTACATCCCAATCTTAATCGCCAAACGAAAAGAGGTAGCCATAGAGGCATTATAAATGGGGCTTGCAGAAAAACTAACAAATAAGGAGTGTTTAGTTTTTAAATGTTGAGTACAGAGTAGAAAGTGAAGTAGAAAGTAGAAAGTAGAAAGTGTAAAGTTGTTATTTGTTGCGTTTTTAGTGAATGGTTTAGTGGTGGCTTTATGTGAAGGAGAGAAATAAAAATCAGCGGAGCGAGGTATGCAATGGATAACCTGGTCCGCCACGGCGAACGCGCCCAACTCTTGCTATTGCTGCATTATATTTTTAACGTACATTAAATCTTTGTGCCTTTTAATATTTTGGCCAACTTGTGCAAAACAGTTTAAAAACAATCCAAACAATCTTGCAATTGATTTTAAAACAAACTTCAATAAAAGACTATGGATGAAAACAATCGTTGATTATACTTTTACGATAGTGATTGAGTTCCGATTTTCTCGGGATCTAGCGCTGCCTTCTTTTGGTAATTTCCAACAAAAAATCTTCCTATTCACTGTCTTTGAAGACATAGTGAATAGGAAGATTTTAAAATGATGCTTTACTGAAACAGTCTGCGATAACTAAGCTAACTCGGCAATAACCGTTTCGCCACCAATAGGCCTATCGTTGAGGTTCACTAATATTTTGGCATCTAATGGTAGAAAAATATCCACCCTCGAACCAAATTTGATAAAGCCA
>JBEAZU010000048.1:0-6676 GCA_041169945.1 Bacteroidota bacterium | reverse complement strand
TGTTAGACGAATTTGATTTGCAATATGCGGAGGTGTCAGATGGTTCCATTGAAATTGACCACGACATCAAATGCGAATATATTAGAAAACTTTCTTCTCAAGTTACTGTGCTTTCAGAAGTGGGTTCTAAAGACGATACGGTCATTATTCCTCCATACAAATGGATTGAGTTAATGCAAAAAGAATTGGATGCCGGTGCTTGGAAAGTAATTGGTGAGGCCCGTGAAGGTGGAAATGTAGGCTTATTTAGGTCTTCTGGTGAAGTAAGGTCTGGTTTGGTGGATGAAATTTTAACCAAAATTCCTAGTGAAAAAATCATTTGGGAAGCGCCTCAAAAATCTCAACAAGTTTGGTTTATAAAATTACTTGGTACAAATGTAAATTTGGGTAATATTGCCCCTAATGAAGTTATTCCTCTAGAAACCATTCGCTTAGGTTTAAGGGGTGATACCTTTAGTTATTTTTTATAAGTGTAATCATGAGCGTATTTGGCTTAATTGGTTATCCATTAACACATTCTTTTTCAAAAAAATATTTTACAGAAAAATTTGAAAAAGAACATATACCCGACTGTGTTTATGAGTTGTTTGAAATGGAATCGGTGAATTTATTTACTGATTTAATTAATCAAAATGCTGCTATACAGGGGTTTAATGTTACTATTCCGCACAAGCAAGCGATTATTCCTTTGTTGGATGGTTTAGATGATTCGGCTAAATTTGTCGGGGCGGTGAATGTCATTAAAAAATCAGCGGAAGGAAAATGGGTGGGCTATAATTCCGATTATTATGGCTTTATGGAATCGCTTAAAAAGTTTTTGCCTCAACATTTTGCAGGCTTCAAAGCTTTGGTATTAGGTACCGGTGGTGCGGCCAAAGCAGTGGAAGCGGCTCTGAAAACACTGGCTATTCCTTATTTGCTTGTGTCTAGAGAGGCGAGGCCCAATACCATTACTTACGAGGCTATAACGCCCCAAGTAATAGCCGATTACCAATTGATTGTCAATACTACGCCTCTTGGTATGTTTCCAAAGATCGATTCGGCTCCAGATTTACCTTACCATGCGCTCACGAACCAGCATTATTTATTTGATTTGGTTTATAATCCTGCTACTACTTTGTTTTTAGCCAAAGGGAAAGCACAGGGCGCGCATACCCAA
Organism: Bacteroidota bacterium; assembly: GCA_041169945.1. Lineage (GTDB taxonomy): Bacteria > Bacteroidota > Bacteroidia > Cytophagales > UBA9547 > CALPQG02. Next base: position 5,517 of record JBEAZU010000048.1, on the reverse strand, counting down.
TATGGCTTAGAAATGCTTCATTTACAAGCGGAAAAAGCTTGGGAAATTTGGAATCAATAATACATGGATACTCCTTTAGTCACGGTAATCTGTTTGTGTTATAACCATGGCAGGTTTGTGGAAGAGGCAATTGTATCCGTCATTAACCAAACCTATTGCGCTGTCCAAATTATAGTCATAGATGATTGTAGTGAAGACAATTCTCCCTCCATTATTCAAAAAATTGCCATTGATTATCCTCAAATACAGGTAATTTTATTGCCTCATAATCTTGGTAATTGCAAAGCGTTCAACCTTGCTTTACAATCGGCCAAAGGAAAATATTTGATTGATTTTGCTACCGATGATGTGATGTTACCTCATCGTATTGAAAAACAAGTTGCTTTTTTTGAAATGCAGCCAGAAAATGTTGGGGTAATTTTTTCTAATGCTTTCCTGATCAGCGAATCAGGAGACAGTCTTGGGCAACATGCCAACACGAATGCTATTGTCCCTCAAGGGGATGTGTTTACGGCGATTCTGCGACACTATTTTATTTGTCCTCCTACCATGATGGTTAAAAAACATGTTTTTGATTCACTGGGTGGGTATGATGAATCTTTGGCTTACGAAGATTTTGATTTTTGGGTCAGGGCTTCACGTTTATATTATTTTTCCTATCAAAACAGTATTTTAACCCAAAGACGAATAGTGGCAACATCACATGCTAGAAATTTTGTCAGGTATGAAAAAATGACTGAAAGTACACGCAAGGTTTGTGAAAATGCTTTTTTGCTTTGTACTTCTCCTGAGGAGTTGAATGCTTTAAAAGTGAGGGTGGCTTACGAATTGTTTTTTGCTTTTAGAAATAGTCATTGGAATGTGGTGGTGCAATACCAACCATTATTAAACAATTTGAATTATAATTCATTAAAAAATAAATTATTCATCTTCTTTGCTAAACTTATGTTGTTTTTTGTTCCTTAATAATTCTTTTTAATTTTATTTTTGCACTAAATCAATAAATACTTATAATTTTTGTATATTATTTTTTAATAATTATATAAATTAATGGAATTTTTATATTATGTTTGTTCAACGCTAAACACTCACCCTATGCTAAAGTTTTACAAATCCCTTGTACTTGCTTTATTGATCGTTTTATCAGATCAAATTGTAGCTCAAAACAAAGTGATAGGCTATTCTACTTCATGGGCAGGAAATGAAGAGGAGATTCAATATGACAAACTTACGCATTTGAATTTTGCGTTTATTTTTCCAAATACCGATGGTTCTATTTCAGAATTAGAAGATGCCGAGAAGTTGCGTAGAATAGTGGAAAAGGCACACGCTCAAGAAGTTAAAGTTTTTATTTCTGTGGCGGGTTGGAATTTAGGAAGTGAATCAAAAGAGGATGGTTTATGGGAAACAGTAGCCGAAAATGGTAAGTCTCGTAAATTATTTGTAAAACAATTGATGCATTTTGTAAGTAATTACCATCTCGATGGTGTTGATATTTATTGGACCTACCCTTTGTCTACCCATGCAAGCAACAGTTATTTGTCTTTAATGACAGAATTAAACCATCAATTAACAGCGAAAGGGAAAGGGCTTTCTGCTGTAGTGGCACCAATCGGCGAAATGGCTGAAAACTTTCCTAAAGAAGTATTTGCATTGGTTGACCATTTGAATATTTTATCTTATGAAAGTAAAGATAGTTCAAGTTTTGGCTACGATTTTGCGCATCAATCTTTAAATTATTGGATTATGAAAGGGCTTTCTAAAGAGAAAGCTATTGTTGGTATTCCTTTTCATACAAAATATGCTTGGGATTCATACGAAAATATTGTGGCAAGAGGGGCAAGCCCTTTTGATTGTTACCATAGAGGAGAACAATACAATGGTCTCAACCAAGTACTTGCTAAAACGGAGTTAGCCAAAGGAAGTGCTGGTGGGGTAATGATTTGGGAAGTGACCCATGATGTTGAGGGATCACATTCATTGTTAACGGCCATTGATCAAATTAAAAAAGGTGTTTTAGCCTCACATCATATCAATACCTTAAGCAATGTAAAAGCACCTATTGCACCTCATAAAGAAGTATTATTAGAAAGGGTTTTGGTGGTAGATAGTATAGATGCGGCAACAAACCAAACGGTTAAAAAAGTGATTCAAAAAGATTAAAGGCTATTTTTCGTGTGTGTTGTTTGATTACAAAAATAGGGACTTCGGTCCCTATTTTTGCTTTAGAATGAGTTCGTTTTATTGGGCATGTACAACCACTTCATGGTCTGTTTTTTGACTGCCATTTGTTCTAATCACTCCTTTAATGGGTGCGCAATCGGTATAGTCGCAACCATGGGATACCTTGATATAATGTTCGTCTGCTTTAAGGTTATTGGTGGGGTCAAATCCTAACCATCCTGCCCCTGGAATATAACATTCTAACCAAGCATGCATTTTGGCAGCACCTACATAACCCATTCCTTGATTTAAAAATCCTGACACATAACGAGCTGGTATTTGATTATGCCTTGCAATGGCGATCATTAAATGAGCATAGTCTTGGCAAACTCCTTTTCTGAGCTCCACCAAATCGTTTGCTTTGGTGTGTACGTCTGTAATGTTGGGTGTATAAGTGAAAAATTGATGGATGCTTGTGTTTAGCGTTGATAAATATTGATAAGGGTGTTCGTCTGTACCTAAACTTGCAAACAAATTATGCTTTTCGTCTGATAGGGTAGTGAATTTAGTGCTTTGCAAAAACAAATGATTGTCAATTTTGAAAACATCATTTTGAAGTAAATCATGGCAAACATTGGTTTCCCAGAGTCGTCCGTTACTAATACCTCTGATGGTTTTTTGAACTTTCACCTTCATCTCTAATTTTAATTCAGAGAATGGTTTGGTGACTTTGATTCTACATACCCTAAATCCAAACATGTTAAAGTAATAGAATGGTTCTACCAGTAAAGAATTTTTGATTTTCCAGGTAGAAACCAATTGTTCTTCATTGTTTTCTGGCAGTATCAAGAATTCGAAAATTCCATCTTTAACGGTATTGAAATATTGATTATGAGAATGGTAAGAAATTTGGTATTCCATTGTGGCTTTAATAACTTAAGTATTTGTTTTCTATCGCCGCCGCTATACGGTAAATTTCTGATAGATTGTCATTGGCAAAGGTAGTAATATCATCGCTTACCTCCTCTAATTTCGTGTACCTGATTTTGGCGGTTAATTTACCCAATAGGTATAAGGGCGAAGAGTTGATATCGTGATTTGTTTTTGCAATGGTAACCAAATGTCTTTCGGCTTGTGCTAAATTAAAAGCCAATGATTTAGGAAATTCAAAATTGAACAGTAAGAATTCTAAGGTATTTGCTTTGTTGGGCACTTTTCTGTAAAATCGATGACACATATCAAATGATTCGGCCGATTTAAGTAATGTTCCCCATTGGAATGTTTCTACAGCATTTTCAACATTTGATTTTTCGATATGGGCAATCTCATCTAATTTAGATACTAAAATTCTGCTGACTTGAATGGCGCGTTCAAGATGGATGCCTTCACAGATCAGTGCTCGTTCGTCTCTGTGAAATAAGGTGTTGTCAATTAAACCTTTAATGATGGCACTATTGGCTAAAATTATTTCAACGATGCCAATAAATTCATCGGTATCAAAAGGCTTTTTATTGAATTCATTGAGTTTGTTAAAATAGGTATTGATGGTTTCCCAAAGTTCTGAAGAAATGGTATCTCTTGCTCCTCTCGCATTTTCCCTGGCCGAATTTAAGCACGATAACATCGAATAACTGTTGGTGCGGGCTATAGAAATATGAAACAAAACTTCCTCATCGGTGATTTTACAAAAGTTTTTGGACAAGCCATTCATTTCAAGCATGGACTCCAATACACGTTTTTTATTTAAACTTGTAGGGGCATCTAAAGATGAAAAGTATTGCACTTTGGCAAATCTTGCCATGTGTTCAATTCTTTCAAGGTACCTGCCCATCCAAAATAAGCTATTTGCAATTCTTGATAACATGTTGTTTTATTTTTACCGCCTTATGGCGTAATGCTTGATTCTGTTTCTAAATTAACCTAATACCCAAGTGTCTTTGGATCCTCCTCCTTGAGAGGAGTTTACTACCAAGCTTCCTCGGGTAAGGGCTACACGGGTAAGTCCTCCTTTGAGCACATATTGACGATCTTTTCCCATAAGGGTAAATGTTCTTAAATCAATATGGCGTTGTTCGTATTGGCCGGTTTCGTCAATAAAGGTCGGATGCACTGAAAGTGACATAATGGGCTGGGCGATATATCGTCGTCGATCGGCTTTAATTAAAGCTTTCATGTCTTCTCTTTCTTGTTTGGTGCTATGACTTCCTATCAAAATGCCATAACCACCTGATTGATCAACTGGTTTTACCACCAATTTTTCCATGTTTTCAAGTACATATTGCAGTTCGTCGTCTTTTTCACAACGGTAAGTATGCACATTTTTTAAAATAGGTTCTTCTCCTAAGTAGTATTTTATGATTTCTGGTAAATAGGTATACACGGCTTTATCATCGGCTGCGCCAGTACCGGGTGCATTTAATAAGGTAACGTTTCCATCTCTGTAGGCACTCATTAAGCCTGCAACGCCAAGTCTACTATCAGGCCTAAATACCAATGGGTCTATGAAATCGTCATCAACTCGTCTGTAAATTACATCTACTCTTTTGGGGCCGTAGATGGTTTTCATGTATACAAAATTCTTATCCACAAATAAATCCCTGCCTTCTACCAATTGTATCCCCATGTTCAAAGCCAAAAAGGCATGTTCATAATAAGCCGAATTGTAAACGCCTGGGGTAAGCAACACACAAACTGGATCATCCACACCTTCAGGCGCTACTGATTGCATAGTGGCTAATAATTCGTCAGGATATTCTTGCACCGATTGTACTTGATGACGGGCAAACACATGAGAAAACATTTTTTTCATGGTATCCCTATTCGACATTACATAACTTACCCCTGAAGGACATCGTGCATTGTCTTCTAATACATAGTAGTCCCCATCGCTGTGTTTAATTAAATCGGTTCCACACACATGTGTATATATTTCTCCATGAGGAATAAATCCTAGCATGTGTTTATTGTAAAATTCGCAACTAAACAATAAATCTGAAGGAAATACTTTGTCCTTTAGTATTTTTTTATCGTTGTAAATGTCTTTTAAAAAGAGATTGATGGCAATGTTTCTTTGAAGTACGCCTTTTTCTAGTTGTTGCCATTCCTGTTGGGGAATAATTCTAGGTAACAAATCAAAGGGAAATATTTTTTCTACCCCTGCATCTTGATCCGAATACACATTGAAAGTAATCCCTTGGTTAAAAAATGAACGACGTGCATATTCATTTAAGTCATTGATGTCATTAAATGAATAATTTTTAAGTTCTTCAAACAGCTTTTCATATTGAATATGCTGTTTTTTTGAAGAAGTGAAGGCTTCATCAAAAAAATGGGGTGCAATATCGTAGTTTTCGA
>JBEAZU010000047.1:0-2586 GCA_041169945.1 Bacteroidota bacterium | reverse complement strand
ATGATTATTTTATACTTTTGACTGCTCAATACTAGAAGTTTGGTTGTAACAAATATTTAGAGTAGAAATCATCGATTACTTTTACCGCATCGGTTGCATTGTCTACGATGTTAATTAAATTTAAATCTTCTGGATTAATATTGTGTTCTTCACCAAGCATCACTTCTTTAATCCAGTGCATCAATCCTTCCCAATATGATTTTCCTACTAACACGATTGGGAATCGACCAATTTTTTTGGTTTGTATAAGGGTGATCGCTTCAAATAATTCATCTAAAGTGCCCATTCCTCCAGGCATTACAATAAATCCTTGTGAGTATTTGATAAACATTACTTTGCGTACAAAGAAGTAATCAAAAGTAATGCATTTGTCTCTATCGATGTAAATGTTGTGGGTTTGTTCAAAAGGCAACACAATATTTAACCCTACCGATTTTCCGCCTTGTACATGCGCCCCTTTATTACCAGCTTCCATGATACCGGGACCACCACCTGTGATTACCCCATAGCCATGTCTCACTAATTTAGCCGCAATTTCAACAGCCATTTGGTAATATTTATTCTCTTCTTTTGTTCTAGCCGACCCAAAGATGGAAACGCAGGGACCAATTTTCGCCATTTTGTCAAACCCTTCTACGAATTCAGCCATCACTTTGAAGATAACCCAAGAGTCTTCGGTTTTTATTTCATTCCAATTTTTATGCTTGAAAGCTTCACGTATCCTGTTTTCGTCTTCCAAATTTGCGTTGTGTTCCATCGTTGCGATCCCCTTTGTATAATTGAAATTTGTACTCTTACCTCACTGCGCAATGCAGTGTTGGAGTTTAACGAATAGAAGATCAAAAGGGTTTACCATCTTTTACAATGTAGCGTAGGCAACATCTTTTATACTCCTGAAACACAATCAATGTAATGGGTTTTTTGCATTTTAATTCATCATTGGTGTACAAAGATAAACAAATATGTCTAAGGTAGCGAATTCATTATCAGAACACTATCTGTATGTTACCAATGATTGAGTAAAAATCGGGCCTTAAATAACCTATGTTAAGTTTTTGGGGAGATTGTTGTGATTGAAATGATTAAAAAAATAAATAACTGTTTAAAGATTATCGTTTATAGTTAAATTAATCTTACAATTATACAAGTAAAAATACAGGTTAACAGAGGTGAACACGTTTATACATAGAGCAAACGTTGTAGGTTTCTTCTATTTGATAATCAATTTTATCCATAATTTTATTTACCAACATTAAACCCAAACCACCTTTTTTCTTTTCATTGATAATTGTTTCCAAGGTTTTTTCATAAAAGTTTACAGGATTAAAGGAGAGGCCATGGTCGAGGATGTTTACCCTTATGCCACCGTTTTCTTTAATAAGGGTAATTTCTATTGTATCTGTTGGTTTAAGATTTTGTGCATGTTTGATAAGGTTGGCACAAATTTCGTCTACCGATAATACAATCATGCTGATATCGTTGTCGCATACATGAATCTTTTGCAATTGTTCATTGATAAATGAACGCGCAATTTTAAGTTCTTGTAGGTCACAAAGAATACTGGTATTAGCTAATATGTTTTGCTGCTTTTGCATCTGATTCACTAGGGTAAATAGGAATAAGTTTTTCAAGGCCAAGAATGTTAAATACGTTTCTAACTTTTTCGCTTAAATCATAAAGAGAAAAAAAGATGCCATTGTCCCTGAAATCTTGTATATAAGACATGAAAACACCCAAACCGGCGGAAGAAATATAGTTAAGGTTTTTACAATTAACTATGATTTTATTTTCTTTATCTTGTATTGCTTGCGCTATTACGCTGTCAAGTTGCATAGAAGATGAAGCATCTAAATCGCCTAAAATCTCAATGATCAGGTATTCTTCTGATTTTGATGTTATAATATCCATAGTTTGTACGGTAATTAAATTGATATGGTTTTGTTATTATATAAATTTTATGGCTAAAAGTGTATAATCGTCCTCTGGTTTGCTGCCATTGGTAAATTTCATTACTTCTTCCATCACAATTTTGATGATTTCTTTGGCTTTTAAGGCCGCATTTTGGCTGACGATGTCGAGCAATAAATCATACCCAAATTCTTCACCATCTTCATTTTTAGCTTCTGTAATGCCATCCGTATAGAGCAACAGGATGTCATCTTTGTCAAAGGTAATGGATTTGGATTCAATATATTGGTCGTAAGTTTCGTTCCTTAATATACCTAATCCTAATCCTTCAGAGGCAAGGAAAGAAGCTTTATTGGTTTTTGCATTGAAAAATAAAGTAGGACAATGCCCAGCCCTAGCCATATCAATTTGTTTTTTAGCCAAGTCAATGTTCAACATCGACAAAGTAATAAAGGAGCTTTTTTCAAAACAATGGGATAAGGCCCTGTTGGCATGAATCATAAATTCATGTGGTGGCATTTGAAAATGGATGAGTCCATGAAAAATACCTTTCATTTGTGCCATGTTAAATGCCGCTGAGGTACTTTTTCCTGATACATCGCCAATGACTACACTGTAATGACTGTCAGATTTATTAAATATATCATAGTAATCGCCCCCAACATCTTCTGCCGATTC
>JBEAZU010000046.1:0-8194 GCA_041169945.1 Bacteroidota bacterium | reverse complement strand
AAGCAGGTTCTAACGGTAAATTCTTTGAAAAATTCATCGCTTCAAAAAACTTAACACGTACGGTAACCATCACCGGTTCTCACTCTCCAGAAGGAGCTGAGATGGTAAACTCTAAATTATCAGACGAACGCTCTAAAGTAATTGAAAAATATTACAGAGAGATGATGAAGAAATACAACTACGCTAAAAAATCTGACTCTATCGCTTTTGTTACGAAAGCAGTAGTACAAGATTGGACAACGTTTAAATCTTTATTGGCAACCAACAAAACACTTTCTGACGCGCAAAAATCAGAAATCACAATGGTTGTTGATGGTTCTGGTACTTTCACTGAAAAAGAACAAGCATTAGCCAAATTAAAAAGCTATAAAGTATTATTGAAAGAAGTTTATCCAGTATTACGTACTGCGAAAACAGACATCATGACTGTTAAAGCAAAAAAATCTGATGCTCAAATTTCTTTATTAGCGCATAAAATTGTAACTGCTGAAGTAAGTGCTGACACTTTGAAAGAAGAAGAATTACTTTACAGTGCTACTTTAACACCTGATTTGAAAGAAAGAGAAGGCATTTACATGGCAGCGTCTAAAAAACTAGACAGCTGGCAGTCACACACCAACTTAGGTGCGGTGTATGTTGAAATGGCTAAAAATTCTGCAGATCCTTCTGTTAAAAGTGAATTTATTAATAAAGCGGTAAATCAATTTCAAATTTCTAATGCGAAAATAGATAAGCCAGAAGCTTATTTAAACCTAGGTACTGCTCTTTTGTTAAAAGGAGAAGTAGCCAAAGCACTAGAAGCATTGAATAACGCATCTAAATTAACAAGCGAAACAGAACTTAAGAAAACACTTAATAGTGTTAAGGGTATGTTAGAAATTAAAACTGCGAAATACCGTGATGCTAATTTAAGTCTTGAGAATTCAGTTGACAACCCAGTGAATAAGTACAACAAAGCATTGGCTTCTTTGTTAAACAAAGATTATGACAATGCTAAGAAAGCATTTGATGAAGCAATTCTTGCTGATCCAAACAATGCCTTGGCTTATTATGGCGCTGCGGTAACTGCTGCAAACCAATCAAACATTGATTTCTTATCTTCTCGTTTGGCTAAAGCCGTTAAACTTGATAGTAATTTAAAAGGTCGTGCAGTATCAGATTTAGAATTCAAAGAATTCTGGAATGTTGATAGCTTTAAAGACGCTTTAAAATAATATACAAATTGCAAAAAAAAGTCTCCCGTAATATGCGGGAGACTTTTTTTTTGACCTTATTTTAAAATGTATCTTGTAAATTAGGCTATATTTTATAATTTTACAAATAGTCATAAAACCATAGAATATGAGAGAAATTCAATTCAGGGAAGCATTAAGAGAGGCGCTAAATGAAGAAATGCGTCGCGATGAAAATGTTTTCTTAATGGGCGAAGAAGTTGCAGAATACAATGGCGCTTACAAAGTGAGTCAAGGTATGCTTGATGAATTTGGGCCAAAAAGAATTATAGATACCCCAATTGCAGAATTAGGTTTTGCAGGCATAGGAGTTGGCGCAGCCATGAATGGCTTAAGACCAATTATTGAATTTATGACCTTTAACTTTTCACTGGTGGCTATTGATCAGATTATCAATGGCGCAGCGAAAATTATGTCAATGTCAGGAGGTCAATATTCCGCACCAATGGTATTCAGAGGTCCAACGGGAAATGCAGGACAATTAAGTTCTCAACATTCTCAAAACTTTGAAAATTGGTTCGCCAATTGTCCTGGCTTAAAAGTTGTTATTCCTTCCGATCCTTATGACGCCAAAGGGCTTTTAAAAAGCAGTATCAGAGACAATGACCCTGTGATATTCATGGAGTCAGAGGTAATGTATGGCGACAAAGGGCCTGTTCCTGAATCAGAATACTTAATCCCTTTGGGTATTGCCAATATCAAACAAACTGGTACCGACATCACCATCGTTTCTTTTGGAAAAATGATGAAGGTTGCCATGGAAGCAGCCAACGAATTGAAAAAAGAAGGCATTTCGGCTGAAGTAATTGACTTAAGAACGGTAAGACCTATTGACTATAAAACGATTGTTGAATCTGTTAAAAAAACAAACAGGTTAATTGTTGTGGAAGAAGCTTGGCCATTAGCCTCTATTTCAAGTGAAATTGCCTACCATGTACAAAGCAACGCCTTTGATTATTTAGATGCTCCTGTAAAAAGAATCACGAATAGAGATTTACCTTTGCCTTATGCACCAACCTTGATCAAAGAAATTTTACCAAGCGTGGAAAGAACTGTTGCTGCAGCAAAAGCGGTTTTGTATAAAAAATAATTCCCTATCAATCAAGGTATAAAGTCCCTGAATAGCTGAGCTATTCAGGGACTTTTTTTATATTCCAATTATTTGTTAGCTATAAAATTGATTAATATCTTATCGTATTTACACATTCGTCATTTTTATCAAGGTCCTAATACACCATATTTGTATACTTTTAATTCATACCATTTTAACTTTTTATCCGCATGAAAAATCCTAAAGAAAGTATAGACGCCTGTTTGGCTTGTTTAGTAAGTTGCGAAAAATGCATTCACGATTGCATCGTAAACAACAATTTTCATTGTATTGCGCTTTGCCGTGACTGTGCTGACATTTGTGCATTGTGTGCAAAGCTAGAGGCAAGAAACTCCATATATGTACATGAATTGCATGTATTGTGTGCCAAAGTATGTAAAGATTGTGCGATTGAATGTGCTAAACATGCGAATGAATTGGCAAGTTGTAAAATTTGTGCCGAATCGTGTCAAAAATGCGAAGAGGCTTGCCAAGAATCAGCCATCATTATCGTTTAAAACCTGCCTAAACATGCATTTCAACGCCATCTATCGATAAGGGTGGTATGAAAGTATTCGTGTTACTACTTAGCTTAAACGGTTTTTAGTAGTGGCACGAATACCTTACTTAACAACATTGGGATTGAGGCTACTATGGAATTATGATTGGCGTCTAGAATTACATAGTTGCACAACCCAACTTTCGGAAGGAAATAATGTTTTAAACTTTTTCTCATCTATAAACAAGTGGCAAGATGAATTGGCATGACAAGCAAATATGGAAACACAGTTTTATTTCCGCCAATGTTGGCCTATTAGGCTGTATTATTGGAACATTAGGACTGCTTTATGTATTTTCCAAACACAGTTGGATTTACTTATTCTTATCCTCCTTTGTACTAGGGTTATTTTGTTGTGTTGTAATGGTTTCTATGCTCAATGCATTTCATAAAGAATCAGGATTTAAAAAGCCGCTCAATATAAGCCTAACGACAAGCACTATAGCTTTACTATCCATGATGTTCGTTGAAAACACAATCATTGTCTTAAGCCATCCACATCATCATGCCCTAACATTCCACACCAATCAACAGTGGGATTTGGGGATTGCTTTGATGATTACATATATTATTTCAATTGCATTGAATTATTATTTAATGCAAAAACCAAGAAGCCTAGAACAAAAACTGCTTCGATAACAGCCAATATTTTAGCATAAAAGCATTTCACATAATAAACATGTTATGATTTGGGAAATTTTATTGATAGCCATATTACTGGGCTTTGCATTGGTTTTATTTACACCGTTCTATGTTGAAATTGACAGTAATCAAAACTTAGTCATGTTGAGATGGTACCCAATACTCTATGTAAAATTACTATACATAGACCATAATCCGGTATTAAGATTAAGGATTGGGAGATGGCATACCCATTATAATTTACTCGAACAACTACTACAAAAAAACAAAACACAAATCCATACAAAACAAAATAAACAGTCAAGGTTGTCGTTTCATAAACTAAGAAGCCTATTAAAAACTTTTACCATCACAAAATTTAAACTTCATGTAGACTTGTCCAATAACGAATGGAATGGATTGCTTTTCCCTTTATGTTTATGGGTCGCCCATCGCTACCAATTAGATGTCGGTGTGAATTTTAAACAAGAAAACGTATTTCAAATTCAACTAAAAAACAACATGGCTCAATTGCTTTGGGCTTACCTTTTTAAATAATACATTCTTTAACCTTTAAATTTACAATTATGAATAATTTAAATGACATGCTCAGTAACATCACTGAGTTTTTAAAATCAGAAGCCAAAACGGAAACTATTATTGGACAACAATTTCAATTAGGTGAATTCACTTGTGTACCAGTCATGTCTATCGGACTTGGATTCGGTGGTGGTGGTGGAGAAGGTAAAGGTACTGCAAAAGGCAGTTCTGAAGGCGAAGGCATGGGTGCCGGTGGCGGTGCAGGAATGGGCATGGGTCCTGTAGGTTTCTTGGTGGTAAAGGGAAGTGAAATTCAATTTATTACTACAAGAAGCCATAAAGGATTCAGTGCTGTATTCGAAAAAATACCCGATCTCTTAGAGAAATATTTAGATAAAACCCAAAAGGTGGAAAAGGTGTAATTGCCTTTGGATAATTTGAAAGCGCAAGTGCTTTTTATGACACGACATAGAAGCACAAAAACAATTTAAAATAAGCTTAGGATCTAACTTAAGCTCCCTATTCTCAATTTTAATACACCACTAAAATCAATTTTAGTTCTATTATATCTCGCTTGGTACAATATGTACTAAGCGAGATTTTTAAATAGCATTTTTAATAGCATGAAAAAAACATTCTTAACATTCCTATACAGTACAATTATCTATTGCGCCATTGCCCAAGAAAACACCAAAATGAAAATGGGTGGTGGTGGTGGCTTTACCATTGGCATGGGAAACATGGACATTTCAAGCCTTGAAGCTTTTGTAAAGAAAGAAAGCAGGCAATTTACCGACAAGCAAATGCTGATAGGTGGTACAGGACATGCCTTTATTGAAAATTTTGTGATTGGTGGAAGCGGGACAGCCTTACTAGGCGACAAAATAAAAACAGACAGTACCATTGTAAGTATAAGTGGTGGAATAGGCACCTTTGACATCGGCTATTTGCTGTGCAACAAGGATAAACTTAAAATATATCCTATGATAGGGCTTGGAGGAACAGGCATTGGGGTTCAAATTATTAAAAACAACAACTATACCATCAACCAAATTGTTAATGATCCATGGAAGGAAATCAATATAGGACTAGGTGAATTTGTACTAGATGTATCTCTAAATATTGACCTCATGCCATTGCTAGAATATGATGCAAAGGAAAATACTTATAGTGGATTTTTAACAGGATTAAAATTTGGCTATGCCTTTTCTCCGTCTTCTTCTGATTGGATGTTTGCAGGAGGCAATATCAGTGATGGACCAAGTTTTGGTTTAAACATGTTCTATTTTAAAATAAATTTAGGGGGCTTTGGCTTTCAAAAATAGGTAAATCAATGTTGTGAATGCCTAATTGTCTGGACCAGGATTTTATGGATTAAAAGGATAAAAAGGATTATCATTCTCTGGACCAGGATTTTATGGATGAAAGGATAAAAAGGAATATCATTGTCTGGACCAGGATTTTATGGATGAAAGGATTATCATTCTCTGGACCAGAACTTTATGGATGAAAGGATAAAAAGGATTATCATTGTCTGGACCAGGATTATATGGATGAAAGGTTAAAAAGGATTATCATTGTCTGGACCAGGATTTTATGGATGAAAGGATAAAAAGGATTATCATTCTCTGGACCAAGATTTTATGGATGAAAGGATAAAAAGGATTATCATTCTCTAGGCTAGATTTTATGAATTAAAAGGATAAAAGGATTATCATTGTCTGAACTAGGATATTATGGTTAATAGGATGGAAATCATCTACTATTGCAACTTATCCTAAAATCAAATGACAACAATTTCGCCTCAAGGTAGCGGTAATCAAATTAATCATTGCGCGCTAAGGAAGTGTAAGCATTGTCTAAAGCCATTTTAAAAAGTATATTAAAGTCATCGTATAGTAATTGATTGGCTGATTTAGAGTTGAAAGAATGCTTGGTAAAAATCAAGAACCTTTATGCATAAAAATAATACTTATAATCATTACTTTTACAATTGTTTAAGGTATGACAAAATACCTACAAAGGGTAAACAATGAATAAAGCTTATATCATCGGTGCTAGTGGACATGGAAATGTCATCGCAGCTATACTTCATCAGCAATATGATGAAATAGTTTTTGTGGATATGGCGCCTAAAAATGAGCAAACAATTGCCCAAGATTATTTTTTGGAACATATTCAAATCTATCGCAGCTGTGATATTTACCTTGGCATTGGCAATAATGGGCACAGAATTGCATTGTTCAACAAACTAAAAAGTCACGGCATCACCCCTTCAAATTGTATTGCTAGCCATACTTTTATTGCGCATGATGCCGTGATTGGCAGTGGCGTTGTCATTTGCCCTGGCGCCATTATTGGTTCAAAGGCAATTATTGGAGACAATACCATTGTAAATACCCTCTCCAGCATCGACCATGATTGTGTTTTAGGAAATCATAGTCAGGTTGCGCCGGGGGTAAATTTTGGAGGAAATACCATTGTAGGAGAAAACTGTTTCATAGGGATTAAAAGTGCGACGATCCCCAACATCAACATCGGAAACAATGCCATCGTTATGGCAGGAAGCACGGTTTGTCATCACGTGGATGACAACACCGTAGTGGGAGGAACACCGGCCAAATTCATCAAAGTAATCATTCCTTAAAACGCATGAACACTTATAGCAAGGGCATTCAATATGTTGCATTCTTCAGCTTTCTTTCCATCGCTATACTCTTTCGAACTTTTGTAGAAAGCACCCATTATTGCTCTCCAGATTCAAAACATTACCTTGAAGTATCCAACAATTTCTTACATGGCTTGGGCTTTGTAGGACCGAAAATAATGGATAGCCGAACAAATCAAAAGCCTATACAATTTGGCTATCCAAACACTTACGAAAAACAATACTTTGCCATTTGGCCCCTCGCCTATCCCATCGGCATTATTACCACCGCCAGCCTCACACACCTCCATGTAATGTGGGCGTCCAAAGTCTTCAACCTCTTGCTGCTTGGCATTGATTTTTGGTTACTTTATGTGCTTTTTGGAAGGTGTGCACAACTGTCTATTTTCTATTTTGGCAGCTACACCATGTTGGAGGTGTGCACCTATACTTGGTCTGAAAACCTGTTTATTCCCTTATTTCTTGGATTCATCATTGCCCTCAAATCAATTCAAAAGCATAAAGATTTCCACCTTTCGAGTATGGTACTCTTTTTTATTACCTTGCTTGGGATGTGTTTAACACGCTATTCTGCCGTAATCTATCACTTGCTTAGCGTTGTAGTGATAGGGTATTTTATTTACAAAAAAGCAATTAAAAAAGCCATTGGTCTTTTCATTGGATTGGCCCTTAGCAGCGCAGTATTCATCGCCTACTTATACTTCAACTATTTAAAAACTGGGTTTATCACCGGTTTGCCAAGAGAGGCGACGCAAGTATATGATTTCTGGACCTTATTCGGAAAATTTTGGTTGGGATTGTTTAACCAATTACACCTCATAAAACAATGTCGATTCAATGGCACTGCAGACTTTATATTGTATTTGATTTTACTTATTATTCAACTGGCTTTGATTGCCTCTATCGCACACCAATTTTATCAACATCAATACCAGTTTAAACTTAACACTACTTGTAAGCTACTGCTATTTAACGCCATCATTTACTTGGTATTTTTAGCTTACATGACCATCCAATCAACCATTGACCCATTTGATTATAGAACATTATTGCCTTTTTCATTTCCGGTAATGCTGAGCCTTCTTTATACCACCGAAAAAAAATTACTCACTCAACATGCACATAAAACCATTTGGCTTATCAAAGTATTTTTCATTTTCGCCGTGTTGCTAAATTTACCCAAACAATATATATGGGGATTGCTGTAATGAAATGAGAATAGCAATAAGAAGAAAATGACATCCTCTACTTACATGCATACTTTCAGTTACTGCTATTCTTGATAATAACAGTGGAAACCAAGCAAATGCTACTTTAAATTTCAATGTAAAAAACATTAAAAACTTAATCAACATATACATAAGTTTTTCCCTTGGCGTACGTCAAATACTCACCTTTTCGCTGGTTCAGGGCTTCGATGTGGACCCCATGCTCGGTTGAAACACCAATGCATGGCATTCCATAAAAGCCATTGCTAAGGCAAT
>JBEAZU010000045.1:0-4751 GCA_041169945.1 Bacteroidota bacterium | reverse complement strand
ACCTCTTCGTCTATGGCTTTCAATAAAGAGTTTTCATCGAATGTATCTTGACTCATTTCCCAAAACATTACCCCTCCTGCATTTTCTAAGGCGTATTGCGTTTTTTTGCGAATAGTCGGTATGCCATTGTATTCTTGGTCGCCGACGAGGTCTTTTTGTGACGCGTTTTTGTCGAGTCCAACAATTTCATGGTAAGCCATTTGTCCCCCTTCTTTGTTGCGACCATAAAAAGGTAATCCTAAAATGGCTTTTTCTTTTGGTAGGCCACGACTCACCCAGTAGGCCACCGATTGTACCCCATATTCATAAGAAGCATGTGGTGTGCCGCCATCATAAGCCATGATATTTAAAAAATCCATGTATTGAAATGCGGTCGCATTGATATGTTTGCCATTATAGTGCGATGGTACCAAGGCGCAAGTAACCAGTTTGTTTTTGGGATGAAATTCGGCCCATAGGTCCATCATCAAGGTATCGAAATATACGCCTGACCTTGGTTGGTCAGGAAATTCCCAATCAATATCAACCCCATCTAAATTGTAACTGTTTACAAAGGAGCTCAGGTTTTTAACAAACCTTTCCCTGGTTTTTTTCTTAGAGGCCATTTCTTCAAAGGCATCATCTACCCCTCCGCCATCTCCAAGTTCCCAGCCTCCTACAGAAATCATTACTTTTACATTTTTGGCATGGGCACGGGTACAAATATCTTCTAACATATTTGCTGTTTCAAATGACCTTAAATTGCCATCGGCATACAAGGATAAAAATGAAAAATTAATATGGGTAAGTTTCTCGTAGGGAATTTCACTCACTAAATCAGGTTTCCATGAGGGCACATAGGCCAATACCTTAAAGTCTTTGGGTTGTGCCCATAGCGATAATGGCAACAAGATAATGGCAACACCGCTGAGGATGGTTTTTTTCATACGTTTTCAATTATTGTTCAAATATATCAGGAAGTATTGACGATTTCCCTAAAAGCACTGTGATAAAACTAGGACATTTTATCTTTTATGCCTTCACTTGTTGTATGACTTTATTCTGTAAATAATGATAAATGTCAGTTTGTTTTTGCTGTGAATGAATTGCTATTTGTTTGTTTTAAGTATCTTTGAATGAAATATTTATGATTTATATTGGTTTGTTGTTTTTTTTGAATGGATAGTTTGTAAATACAAAATATTGGTTTAAAATTGTGCTTCAAATAATTGCTCTTGATGGATAATCATGCATTAGACAATACTAAAATAGTGAAACGCTACATTTTAACTATTGCTTATTGTTTTTACATGTAGGTGTTCATGAGTAAGTATTGCTGAAACCAAAATGATGTTTCTTTGTTTAATAGTCAAGCATGAAAATAAACAGTCTATTCGCTATTTTTTTGTTCATCAATGTACATTGTCTATTTGGGCAAAATCCATATTACCACTTTACGGCAAGCTTGAAAATGCCTACTGAGATAGGTTTTGCAGAAGGTACTCACGTGCAAAATATTCTCGTGCGCTCCTCTGATGGGGTTTCTACCCATAAATTCAAAGCAAACAAATGGCTTTATGCCTCCGTGGCTGATTTTGGTAGCCAACAAGCGGCAGAAAGTAAACATGGGCTAGGCATTCCCTTGGGTTTTCGATTTCCATACGCCGACGATACCTTTGACATTGCGGCCGTGAGTGGTCAGGGATTTTTGGTATTAGGGAAAAGTACCGCAGGAGGCATTACCCTATATGCCGATACCATGCAGTATGGTGAGGTAGATAGCATTTTTACAAATCGTAATAGCAATTTAATTTCCTGTATGATGCTAGGAAAAGAAAAAGACTTGGTCAATGAGTGTTCGATTTCTTATACCACTGTTGGTTTTCCATCAAACAAAAGAATTTGCTTTAACTTTTCTTATGGCGAAAATACCTATGGTCAGTTTAACCAATGGGGTGGCATGATTGAATTGTATGAAAATGGCGACATTGTGATCAGTCCCAAAGTGCAAAAGCTATTTCAACCCATGGCTTATGTAGGTACTTTAATACAACGTTACCACACCACAAAACAATTTTCGGTTTCGGCTGCGCAGGGTCGTAATTGGTACCAACCCTTTAGCTACTTCGATAGTCTTACCCATTTAGGAGGTTTCCCCGATACGGTGACTTTAACCTATCAGCAAAATAAGGCACCTTTTTATGAATTTAAGGCCAAAAAACAAACATTACTCCATTGTCCTGTACCTTTTGTGAGAAGTATCTTTACCGGCACCCTAGAATCCTCCACCGCGTATGAAGCAAATGATTATGCTTTACTTGAAGGCGATTCTGTAGGGACCAATGTAGAAGTGTTTTGGCTCAACGACAGCAGTACGCATGTGCGATATGATGCCTCCATTGGGGTAAATTTGGCTAATTTAATAACCGTGCAATCCAATATTGGGACTCAGTATTTGTCGCCAGTTTTTTATGCGCATCCTATTGGGCTATCCCATTTATCCTTAGACAGTTTGGTGCCCAATGCGCCCTATGTTTTACAGTTGTTGGCTCATCAAGACACCGCAACTAAATCTTGCTTATACCATTTTAAAACAGGAGAAGAAATGCTGAGCAAATATTGTCAATCCGAGGTAGGGCAAGGAAGCGATAACCTCTATTATAAAATTGCTTTTCATACGCTGAATTATGAAAACACAGCACGTTTGTATGCCTATAACCACGAGAAGTCTTTGTTTTCGCCCTATAACCTTGTGCCCGCAACAGGTACTTGGACAACGACCATTCAGCGAGAGAAAACGTATTCGTTTTCATTAAGTCCTGATCCTGACATGCAATTCCCGAATGCGCCTGAGGTGAGGGTGTTTTTTGATTTTAACCATGATGGTATTTTTGATGTCTTGACAGAAAGTTTTGTGACCACGAAAGACAAACCCCGTTTGGCAAGCATCAGCATTCCTGCTACGGCATTGTTGGGAAAAACAAGGATGCGAATTGCCAATGGCATTACCAATGGTTATCCGCTCGAGCCATGTATAGGTGCCTTAGATTTTGTGGTGAACATTGCCGCTTCAGACAATTGTGTAGGTTTGAAATATACCGACACCCAACAAGCGCCAACATGTTTTGGGGCAAACACGGGGACTATTCAACTCTTGCCAACAGGAGGAAAAGTACCTTATAAAGTACGTTGGAACACGGGTGATACCACCTTGCGCTTGGTCAATAAAGGCTTTGGGTATTACCGTGCCAGCATCAGTGATTCTATGGGTTGTACTTTGCGTACGCCTATGTTTTTGTTAGCGCAACCTGAGGCTATTGAGATAGATACTTTGTCGCAGGAATTTTTGTCGATAAGTGGTGGAATAGGGCCTTATAATGCTGAAATATTCAGCGACAAAGACACCTTTACGTTTGTTGATTTGTCCTCAAATGGATTTTATACCAAGGCTTTGCCCGCAGGCTTGTATACGATTTATGTCAAAGACCAACAGCAATGTCAGCAAAGTGTTGCGTATTATAAAAAAGTGTTGGGTTTCACAAGCGTTGATAGCTTATTGTCTTTTACTGTTTACCCTAACCCTTGTAGTTCGAATTTTCAAATTAAGACAACCGCCAATGAATCGTTTCAGTTGGTTTTGTATGATGTGCAGGGGGTAAAGGTGGCTTCTCCCACTGCTTTGGGTGATAATGTATTTTCCATTGCCCATTTGCCACCGGGTATTTACTTATTACAGTACAGCAATGTACACCATGTTTTATATACTAAATTAATGAAAATGTAATGTATGTTCATTTGAAAACCTAAAACTTACGAGATGATTAGGGAAGAAGCTTGCCTATTCAGAAGCCTAGCTTTGCTACATAAGCCATCAAGGACCAATTTTTTGATCCTATTTTAACTAGTTTTTTCATTTAATTTTCATCACGATGTTCACAATTTTCAATCAAGCGATAGGGCTACAAAAGCTCAAACAAGCTGCCCTAGTTTTTTCATTTGGTTTGCTGTCTACCACCTTTGGTTTTGGTCAAAACACCCAATTTCCAAATTCAACTCCTCCTACGCAAACCACTTTGAGACCCACGTTTCCGCCAGCAAACATTGTTACCAAAAATGTTTTTGGTCCTGGAGGAAGTTTTGTCAATACAGGGTCTAATCAAACTGAATGTTTGCCGACAGGAATAAGCACAACGTATAGTTTTTGCCTGCCTGTCCCAATTCTGCTACCCAAGTGTTGAAAAGCAGCAGCATTAAATTTAGTGTTGTAGGTAATGTAGATTTGCTAAGTTCAACGGGCACAACAGTAACCATACGCCCTAAGCAAGATGTTGCGCAACGCTATAATAAAGGGCGAATCTATGCGGAGTATGCCTGTTATTATGATTCATTGGTAACCTTGGTCGTTACTTGCAATGGCCAAACCTGTACCAATGTGGTGCCTGTAGGTTTGGTGAAAACAGGCAAAGCCTATATCGATGTGTACCAAATATTCACTTGGACCAATACCATCGTTGGGCCAGTTTGTGTAGACAACGGCAACCAAGTGACTTACTCTATTGCCGATAAAGTAAGTGGAAGGGCAGTAGGAGACGATATAGGTTTGGATAATTACTATTGGCGGTTTCCACAAGGTTGGCACTTCGATTATAACTCTGCCGACAATTCGTCTTTCACGGCTACGGCAACGACCGTTTCCGCAACAGACTCTATTGCGGTGATGATTGGCAGGTGCAATACCCATGAAACCAAATTGGCCTTAAGAAAACCAATTG
>JBEAZU010000044.1:0-4022 GCA_041169945.1 Bacteroidota bacterium | reverse complement strand
ATTCTATGTACTTTTGAGACACTATACAGTATAATTTCCCACGATTACTAAAAAAAAGGTTAACACATGAAGAAGATTTTACTAATAATGCTAAGTGTTATGTCCATGGCGACAGCATCTTACGCACAAAAAGTGTATGGCTATATACCAGAATACCAATGGTATAATTATGGATCAGTGATTCAGTTTGATAAATTAACCGATGTTGGTTATTGTTTTATGAATCCTACTACTACAGGAACAATTAGTACTGGGTCGGATATTTATTATGGTTTTGATTCTTATATTTTTGATCAAGTAAAGACAAAATGCCAACAAAATGGTGTTAGACTTCACATGGTAATTGGGGGAGCAGATGTAAACAACTACAGAAGTTCAAGATTATCTGCGGTTTGTGGCAATTCAACTTACAGAGCTACCTTCGTGGCAGCCATTGTAAATTTTGCCAAAACGAATAACCTTGCGGGTATTGAAGTAGACTGGGAATTCCCTACAAACTCTACCGATATCGCAAATCATAAAGCTTTTATTCTGGCGCTTAAAGCATCTATCGCAACAAATGCACCAGGATTAGAATTGTCTGCGGCAGTTGGTGGAGAATATTTAACCAATCCTAACCACTTACAATATGTAGACAAAACTGTATTTTCTTCATTAGATTATGTACACATCATGGCCTATGATTTCCCTGTAAATCATACTGGAGCTGGCGTACAACATTCTTCTTATATCAATGCAATGGGTACTTTAGATGCATGGAACACACAAATGTCTCTTCCTTATTCTAAAATGCTTTTATGTATTCCTTTTTATGGAAAATCTAGTGATAGATCAGGAGAAGACCAATCTTTCGCTACTTTATCGGCATCAAATGCAGCAACAGCTTTTTTGGCCGACAATGCTTCTTATGGTGGAAGAACATATTACTATAATGGCAAAACAACACTTGAATCTAAAATTACTGATGGCGCAAGCAAAGGTATTGCAGGGGTAGCCATTTGGGATTGTGGACAAGATAGAAAAGACCAATATTCATTATTATCGGTTGTTAAAACCAAAGTTGATGCTACTTGTTCTGTTCCTCAACCAAATTTAGGTTTAGATAAAAGTATCTGTAAAATTGGTGATACTAAAGTATTGGATTGTGGTATTTCAGGCATTGGATCTAGTGGTTTAAGTGCTGCTTGGTACAAAGATGGGGCGTTGATTAATGCCGCTACAGCTCAAACATATTCTGCTACTGATGCAGGAAAATACAAAGTGATTCTTTCAAAAACAGGTGTTGTTTGTACGAGGGTTTCTGAAATGAATTTATCAGTTGGTTCTGATGTAACAGTTTCTAGTGTTTCTCGTTGTGAAGCTGGTCAAGTTACGTTGACTATCACGAATCCAAATACAGGAACATTCACTTGGTGGGATGCTGCTACAGGTGGCAAACAAGTGGGTACAGGACAAACCTACAGCCCAAGCCCCTCTGCCAATACAACGTATTATGTAGAGCAACAAGCGGACAATCAAAAAAACTACACCATTGGTCAATCAACATTAATTGATGACGGTGTAAAAGGATGGGCTCAAAAATTAAAAATGGGTCAAGTAGCCAATGTTTTCACCGTAAACCAAAACCTTTCTCTTGTAAGTGTAAAAGTTACTTTAGGGGAAGCGGCCAATGGCAAAAATATTAAAGTAGTAGTTTATAACCAAGATGGCAAAACAGTAGTAAAATCTGGTGCAGCAGTAGTAGCAACAGCTACAGCAGGTCAATATGCAAAAACAGCCTTCACTGTTCCTGCAGCGATTGACTTAGTTCCTGGCACCTATTTCTTAACGGTAGAAGGAGATGTAAAAAGCTATGAGGCTGGAGCGGTAGCAGGTACTACTTATTGTCAATTTGCAGCCCCAGAATCAGTGATGTATGACGCCATGGATGGCTTAACTACAGTGGCTACTTTTAAAGGAAATGCGGTTCAAAGATTCTCTTCTACTGGTTTTATTGACCAACCTAGTCCTGCAGGTGGGCAATTAGTAACTACTATTAATAAAGTTTCAACCAATGGTTATGGTTCTTTATTTGATGTAATGATTCAAACAGGTACGGCTTCTTCTTCATGTGGTAGAGCTGCTGCAACGGCAACCATTTTAAGTTGTCCAACCAATGTTGAAATTGTAACACCAAGTGCAACGACTAACTTGTTAATCAATAGTACTATTTCTTTAAAAGCAAAGGCAGTACAATCAACGGGTATCTCTTCATTGGTTTTTGAAATCACCAATACCTCTGCTAACCCAGTAACTAAATCTACTGTAAATGCTACACTAGATGGCAACAGTAACTGGGTAGCTGATTGGTCAAGTGCTACTGCGGCTAATTATACTGTGATTGCAAAAGCAACACCTGTTCAAGGATCGGTAAAAAGCTCTAGTTCAGTGGCCATTTCAGTGGTAACAGGCTTAGAATCTGAATTTACAGCCAATGGTTTTTCTGTAGCACCAAACCCTTCAACGTCTACCTTTAATGTATCATTAACTGAAACAAGCAATGTTGCTTTAACAGTATATGACTTAATGGGAAATGTTGCTGAAACAGTTGCCACAGTGAATGATAACGTTTCATTTGGAGCAAACCTTTCGGCTGGCGTTTACTTTGTAAAAGCTACCATAAATGGTAAAAATGAATTCTTCAAAGTTGTTAAAAAATAATATTTTAAATACTTAGTACTAAGTACTAAGTACTAAGTATTAGGTATTAGGTACAAAAAAAAGCTTGCTTCCGAAATGAAGCAAGCTTTTTTTTGTTGTACCCTGTACTTTGTACTTCGTACTCTTTACCTCATACCTAATACCAATACCTAATCAAAAAAGCTTGCCACGAAATGAAGCAAGCTTTTTTGTAATTATACCCTTTATCCTGTACTCTGTACCTTATACTTTGTACTTTGTACTCTGTACTCTGCACCCGGTACGCTGTACTCTGTACCCTGTACCTAATACCTAACACCCAATCTACACCGCTTTCTTCTTCTTCACCCCTATTCTTCTTTCAAGGGCTAAATCGTGGGCTTTGTTATAATATTCTCCTAATACTTCCCAATCAAACAATTCAGAAGAATTCTCTACAATATTTCTTTGTTTAATTCTTTCCTTGCGGGATAGTTTTACGAACTCAAGCATCTGATTTGCCAATTCTTCGGAAGCTTCATGAAAGTTTTGAGAACGCCTATTGATGACATAAATACCGCGTTCTTTATGATCAGGAATGGTGTTAATTACATAATCACCAAAACCAGACAAATCACTGGTAATCGCAGGAACGCCACTAGCGATAGCCTCTAAAGGCGTATAACCCCAAGGCTCATAGTATGATGGGAACACACCCAAGTGACATCCCCTTACAAACTGACCATATTCCATCCCAAACAAAGGATTAGAAGGCGAAATAAAATCAGGATGGTAAACCACTTTCACCTTATCATAGTCATTGTTGACTAAATTAGTGGTATGCAAGAAGTTCATAATTTCGTCAGAACCACCATGCACCAAATCATGGGTAACCACAGAAGGCCTACTTCCTTCTTTCCAGCTTTGTAAAGTTCTTTTTAACCTCAATTTCCAGTATTCATCCACAAAACTGTTTAAGTCGGGCAATTGCAAATCAGGAGAAGATGCCGCAGCATAAAACAATTTTTCCCCAATTTGTTTTTCGATAGCCGAACAAGCGCTTCTAATTTCTTCTAACATTGCCCTTGATTGCAAGGCTTGAGAATTAATGGAATGACAAGGTTGTTTGGTGATAAAAAACATGACAATCGTCTGGTCAATTCCTTCGCAATGCATTTTATGATTTAAACGCGCCAAGGCTTCAATGGTCACATCAAAACCTTTATTCCTATATTCAAACCTACCTGAAGTAAAGAAATAAAGTGTTTTATCTAAATCAAAGGAATAATTATGGAAGAAATGCCCCATCACAAACTGATGGATTTTATCTTTATATTCTTTGTGTAAATTTTGAAACTCGTGCA
>JBEAZU010000043.1:0-6520 GCA_041169945.1 Bacteroidota bacterium | reverse complement strand
GAAAATACCACCAAGCCAATGCGGTCATGTTTTCGGCCTTTTACAAATTCTAGGGCCACTTTTTTGGCTGCTTCAAGTCTGTTGGGTTTGAAATCAGCGATGGTCATCGATTCTGAAATGTCTAGGGCCAAAACGATATCTATGCCTTCCGAGCTTTGCTCTATGGTTTGATTGCTCAGTTGTGGTCTTGCCAATGCAATTAAAATCATGCTTATAAATAAGCCAAAAAGGATATTAGGAATGAATCTTAAAAGGGTAATCCAATGGATTTTCACTACAGGACTAAAAAAAGCAAAATCAAGTTTTTGACGAAAACGAATGTCTAGTAACCATCTGATTACAAACAGCAAAGGCATGGCGGCAATGAGGTAGAGGTACAATGGGTTTTCCCACTCAAAACGCTTTAATGTGTCGGGATTGAGCCAATGAATAGATTTTTTTAGATAGAGGTAAAAAGTGTTAAGCATTTTTTACCTCCTCCTGTTTTTTGATATAATATTCTTTCGCAATAATTTTCAATAGGGTAAGTTCTTGTAATACTTCCACTTCAAATTCTCCTCCATAAATAGCCCTATCTATATTGTTTAAAGCCAAGGATAATTTTTGATTGTTGATCAGTTCAGAGATTTCTTTGGAAGTAAATGTAGTTGCTGGGGCTTGGGTAATATTTTGTAAATATTTTTTCCATATCCCTAATAATTTATCTAAATCGGCATTGTTTTTTTTGCTATTGATTTGACTAATCATCCTTTCAAAATCATATATAAATTTGTCATAGGCGAGCTTTGCTAAATAAAGTTTTATTTGTTTTTTGATTCTTTTACCAAAGATAAGATAAGTGCTTACCGCAATAATAAATATGCTTAACACTATACCTATCCAGAAAATATAGTCAAATGAGGGGCTTAGTTCTTGAAATTGGGTGTCAATTTTTAAGGTTAAATCTGGTTTATTGTCAGTGACGAGTCGCTTGATTTGAATACTATCTGGATTTGAAAATACCAATGCCGTGTCTTTATAAGCATAAATATAAATGGGTAATACCAAGGTTTGAATACTGCCAATTTCAAATGTATTCAAGGTGTACACCACGCTATCTACACTGATAGAATCAAGGGTTTTGGTGGGGAAAATTTCTTTTTTTACAAATTCAAAAGGGCTAAAATGATACAAGGTATCTGGAAATAATATTTCTTGTTCTTTGTGATGACGATAGCTTAAACTTACATGAATTGGTGCTCCAATCCATGTGGTTTTTTGATGAAATCGAAGTACGGGCTTGTCTTTGGCAACAGCTTGAAAACCAAGATAAATCAATAAAGATAATATGTATAAATGGTATTTCAATTGTTACTTGCTTTGTCTCGTTTTGAATAATTTAATTAAACCTGCCAAATAATCTTCATGGGTAAGTACTTGTAAGTAATTGGCTTTGTTTTGTTTGCAAATACTTTCTATGGCTTCTTTGGTTGCCGCAAATTTCGCCTTGGTACGTTTTCTGAATCCAAATGACGAGGTGTTGATCCAAATGGTTTTCTTTTGTTCTTTATCGAAAATAGGGATAATACCTAGTCGAGGAAGCACCGATTCTCTTCTGTCTGTAAGTTGAATCACTACCAAATCGTGTTTTCTGGCCAAAGCCCTTAGGTTATTTTCGTAGTTTTCGTCTATGAAATCGGAGAGCAAAATCACCACCGATTTTTTCTTAATCACATTGGCCGCAAAGTTGATGGCAGCATTCAAATTGGTTTTGGTAGATTTGGCTTCGAGTTCGTAAAGTGTTGAAATTATGGAATATATATGTTTTAATCCTCTTCCTGGTTTGATGTATTTTTCTTTTTGATCAGAAAAACACACAAGGCTTACCAATGAAGCTTCTTTGCTTGCCGATAGTGCCAAGATACTCGCAATTTCCCTGGCCAAATCTATTTTTTGAACACCTTGTTTGCCTATGTGCTGAGATGCGCTTACGTCAACAATAAAGTATACATGCTGTTCTTTGTCTTCATGAAAAGTTTTGATAAACGTGCCGTGTCCTTTGGCTGATACGTTCCAATCTATAGACCTCACATCGTCGCCGTATTGGTAAGCCCTCACATCGTCAAATTCAATTCCTGAACCTTTAAAAATAGAATGAAAGTCGCCATGCATCTTTGTATTGATGGCTGTTCTAATTTTGACTTCAAACTTTTTTATTTTTTTCAGGATTTCTTTCATTGTTCAAGGAATCGTAAGAACTCAAATTTACAAGTAAAACACAATATTCTAATCAAAACGAATGATTTCTTTGGATTACAGCGTACATAATTTATTTTTTATTAATTTTATTGCTTGTATTGTTTAATTTAAACTTAAATGTTTTTAGTGTTTACTATTTTTAACTTATAATGAGATGGGAAAGAATAAAATAATGGAGGTAAAAGGTGTTCAGGTGCTTGTTTATAATCATAATCAGGAAGATTATTTATCTTTGACAGATATTGCAAGGCATCGTGACAATGATAGAAGTGATTATATTTTGCAAAACTGGATGAGAAATCGAAGTACCATAGCGTTTATGGGTTTATGGGAGATTTTTAATAATCCAGATTTTAATTCCATCGAATTCGATGGAATTAAAAATGTTGCAGGCACCAATAGTTTTTCTCTTACGCCTAAAAGATGGATTGAGGCTACCAATGCAAAAGGAATTATTTCCAAAACAGGCCGGTATGGAGGTACATTTGCCCATAAGGATATTGCATTTGAATTTGCCACTTGGTTAAGTGCCGAGTTTAAATTCTATCTTATCAAAGAATTTCAACGCTTAAAACAGGAAGAAAGTCAACACCTGCATTTAGATTGGAATTTGCAGCGAACAATCGCAAAAATTAATTATAGAATTCATACAGATGCCATAAAAGAAAATATTATTCCTACTTTAGTAAATCATAATCAATTAAACATGGTGTATGCAAACGAAGCAGGCCTGTTAAATGTAGCCTTATTTGGCGTAACAGCTAAAGCGTGGCGAGACAATAACACAATATTAAAAGGTAATTTCGTGATGCAGCAAGTCTAGAACAATTGGTGGTGTTGAGTAATTTGGAAAGTATCAATGCCTTATTGCTTAACCAAGGCTTAGCACAATCAATCAGATTAACAGCATTAAATAAAGTGGCTATCACGCAAATGAAGTCATTGTTGAACGTAAAATCTATTCAAAAATTAAAATAAAATTAACGTGATCCGTAAAATAGCCGTCATCTTATTCCTCTCTTTGTTCTTTGCTTGTGGTACTTCCGTAGATAAAATTCCTGACAATGTGCTATCCAAAGACAAAATGAAAAATGTTTTAATTGATATTCACATGTTAGAAGGGGTCATCAATGTGTCTGGTTTATCCGCAGATACTGCCAATGCTAAATATAAAGTAATGCAAGCCGAATTGTTTGCCAAGCATGGGGTAAAACAAGTGCAGTTTGATAGCTCAATGGCATATTATGCCAGACATTTGGCTGACATGAATGAGATTTATGCAGGGGTTATTGACAGTATTTCGGTAAAAGAAGCCTTGGGTAAAATTGATTAATTGACCACTAATCCTATTGTTCAATCTATTTCATTGCTATTTGTTATTAAAAAATATACGCTATGTTCTCAAATCGTTTCCTATATTTCATTGCAGTTATTTTTAGTGTTTTTTTTGTAACTCTAGTACAAGCACAATCCATCGACACTTACCGATCGGCATCCAATCCTTATTACTGGAAAAATAAATTGACCAGGGCAAACTATTGGCAACAGGATGTGCATTATGAAATCAAAGCCAATATTGATGATGTCAAAGATATTATTGAGGGGAATGACTATAAACTGACCTACTATAATAATTCCCCTGACGAATTAACGGTATTGTATTTCCACCTCAATGAAAATGCTTTTCAGCCGGGTTCTTATTATGATAATTTAACCAAAAACAACCATATCAAACCCAAATATGGCAAATACGAAGCGCAGGGTTTGGGCATTACTACCGACAGTATTAGGGTGAATGGGGTTTTGGTAAAAACAACATTGGACAATACCATCTTAAAAGTGTTTTTAAATGAACCGCTTAAAGCCAATAGCCATTTGTCGGTGACGATGAAATTTAAAACCTATTTCGACAAGGGTTCTATCCGTCGTAGAATGAAAAAATTGGATAGCTTTGGGTTTAAACAATTTGATGGGGTGCATTGGTACCCAAGTATTTGTGTGTATGATGCCAAGTTTGGTTGGACCACTGACCAACACCTCGATAAAGAATTTTATTCTAATTTTGGGGTATTTGATATTGCCTTGACTTTCCCAAATAACTATGTCGTTGAAGCCACTGGTGATTTGCAAAATAGACAAGAAGTGCTTCCTGATACCTTGAGGGCTAAATTGGATATCAAAAATTTTAAAGACAAACCTTTTAACTCGGCACCTTCTGTTGTAATTCCTAGGGTAGAAGGTTTGAAAAAAACTTGGCTTTACCATGCCGAAAATGTTCACAATTTTGCTTTTACTGCCGATCCTTTGTATCGCATTGGGGAGGTGGAATGGAATGGTATTAAGTGTATTGCTTTGGCTCAAGAACCTCATGCGGCTAAATGGCAACAAACGGCTTGGTTTATTGGGCAAGTTATTCAAACCTATGCTACTGACATTGGCATGTATGCTTGGCCCAAAATTATTGCCGCCGATGCCCAAGATGGGATGGAATATCCTATGATTACCCTTGACAATGGGGTGTATCCTACCCATCAAAAATTATTGGCCCACGAAATTGGGCACATGTGGTTTTATGGTATGGTGGGAAGCAATGAAACCTATCGTGCCATGATGGATGAGGGATTTACCCAGTTTTTGGAAGTGTGGTCTATGGAGAAAATAGAGGGACACAAACGTCAAAAATTGTCTACTAATACATACGTGCAATATTTCATTGATTCTTTAGATACACGCTATGAAAGTTTGTATTATCCTTACTTAACTACTGTACACACGGGGTATGACCAACCTTTGAATACGCATTCTTCACAATTTGAAGGAGCCGTTCGTCATGGCGGAAGCTATGGTTTGGTGTATTACAAAACGGGCGTGATGTTATATAATTTGAGGTATGTGCTAGGGGAGGACTTGTTTCAAAATGCCATGAAAGACTATTTCGACAAATGGAAATTCAAACATCCTTATCCTGAAGATTTTAGACAATGTGTGATTGAATATACCAAATCTGATTTGAATTGGTTTTTTGACCAATGGATGGAAACAACTAAAACCATTGATTACGCCATTAAATCATGTAAAAAAACTGCGGTAGCGGATGAATATGAAATTACGTTTTCTAGAAAAGGACGTATGCAGATGCCTATTGATTTTGAGGTAGTTACCGAAAATGGGATCAATTATAAATTTCATATTCCCAATACTTGGTTTGTTAAAAATACCACAGCGGTGGTTTTACCTAAATGGTATGGTTGGGATTTGTTGGCGCCTACCTATACGGCAGTAGTAAATATTCCGGGCAAAATTAAGAATATCCAAATTGACCCTGACCATTATATGGCCGATATTGATTTGACCGATAACCAACTGCATGGCAGCAATGTACTTCGTTTTGATTCTCGTGTTGCCAATATTGCCAAATGGGAAAAAAAGGAGCATTTTATTAGACCTGATGTATGGTACAATGCTTTCGATGGTATGCAAGTAGGAGCTCATCTGAACGGAAATTACCTCGGGTTAGACAATATTTATAGCGCTAATGTGTGGTACAATACACGTTTGGGGCAAGGGACTTATTTGTCAGAGGAGCAAAGGAAATTGAATAATCCTGTTTCTTGTAGTTTAACGGTGCGTCAGAGTTTGAAACATATTTGGCAACAATTGTATTTTAATGCCTATGCTATTTCAAATGTGGGTTTACAAAAGGGTGGTCTAGGATTTGAAAAAATATTTCGCAAACAAGACAATGCCAATCCTAGGTTTACTAAAATAGTGGTTAACCATGATGTTATGTATCGTGCCAATGCTTCCGATAGTTTATATTTGATAAATCCTTCACAATGGGCAATACAAAAATTAAATAGTACCTTAAATATTGGTGTGGAACGCAATTATGTTTATCCCAATGGAAATGGTAGAATGAATGTTGACTTAAGGACGCCCGGTATCAAAAGTGATTTCAATTATTCGTACCTGCAATTGACTACTTTAAACAATACCAATGTAGGTAGATTTGAATTAAAGACAAGAGTCATGGCTCGAATGGGGATGGGGAATACTGCTCCTGAAAGTCAGTTGTACTTGGCTGGCGCTTCTCCTGAAACCATGAATGCTAATAAATATACCAGGGCTGCTGGTTTTGTGCCGCAACAATGGACGGGTTTTGGCAATAATCTCAATCATTTTCAAGCTGGTGGAGGATTGAATATCAGGGGTTTGGCTGGCTATGTGGTGCCTGTGTTAAAAGATGGCATAATTTACCATAACAATGCCGGGAATTCTGGGG
>JBEAZU010000042.1:0-5427 GCA_041169945.1 Bacteroidota bacterium | reverse complement strand
TCAATTTTGCGAGCGTCTGGTAAGGCAATATGTTTGTTTTCGTCGTAATCAAAACTATCTTCTGCAAAATCTAAAGATACAATTTCACGGAATCTCCAAATTTCAAGATCACCTTTATCCGTATTCACAATGATGTCAAAATTTTCATCATTACCGAATTTTTTACGAATCATGGTTCTAAAAACATCCTCCATGATTTTCATCATCGTAGGGCGGTCGATATTTTTTTGTTTTGCAAACTCTGCAAACGACTCAACTAAATTTAAGTTATCCATTTTTTAATTAAATGATATAATAACAGTTGTAGATTTTATGTTGTCAAATGGTATTTCTACCAAATTCGTCAAAACCTTTGATTTTATTTTCTTTTCGTCTAATACAGTAATAAATGTTGGTTCCACGTTGGTCAATTCCCCTGTATAGGTGATTGCGTCTTTGGTGACCACTTTTATTTTACGTCCAATATTTCTTGGATATTGACGCTGTAATAATAAAGGTTTGTCTAGTCCTGGTGAGGAAACTTCAAGAATATAGGGGTCAGCCATTAATTCAAGTTCTTCCATTTTATTACCTAGTTTTCGACTCACACTTACGCATTGGTCAATCATTACCCCTTCATCTCCATCTAATGTTATTGCAATTTTAATTGACTTGTTATAAGTCCCTAAAGTTATATCTACCACAAACAATTCTGGTTGTGTGATAATTTCCTGCAATAACTTTTCTATCTCTTGTTTGATATCCACCTACTGATTTTTTTTCAAAAAAAGAGGGGCTAATTTGCCCCGCACGAAGTCTAACATCTAATTATCCGAATGCAAATTTAATATTTTTTTCAAACTTAGCAAATTATGGAATGTTATAATTGGAATTTTTCAATAAATAGTCTAAATATAGTATTATTGAGGTATTAAAATTGCCGTTTTAGACATGTGATTTAGTAGATAAGTTTTTACTATTGGTATTTGCTAGAGTACCTGCATAATGCTAGGAATACTGATGGAAAGATGCGATGTGTCAAAAATACTTTTACCGTTTTTAATTACCAATACCTGAGGTGATTGGTGTTCCACTTCAAATGTTGAGGCAATGGCATTAGAAATGTCTCTGTGAGCGATTAAATCAAGATAATAGGGCGTAATTTTTTCATCATTACTATCGTTCCAGTTGCGCTCTAAACGTCCGAGTGCGGTTTCGCTGATAGAACAACGCGTACTATGTTTGAAAATTAAAACTGGTTTTTCGTTAGAAATGGCAATGATGTTTGCTAAGGCTTGTGTGTTATCGAGTATATTCCAATGCATAATGGTGTTTTTGGATAATTATTTTTTATAATAATGGATGTAAGGATTAAAAACACAAACGCTGAAGTAAGTTTAAACTTAATTCAGCGTTTGCATTCTATAAATTCAGTTACCATAACTAAAGCTCCGCTTTATTTGTTCCAAATATCAGCTTCTTTTTTGTCGTATTTAGGTCTGGCATCTTCTTTTTTATCGGCATCAGGTCTTTCAACATCCCCTTTGCGTTTGTATTTTTTCAGCATACGTTTGCGGTATTTTTCCTTGGCAGTATAGGAGTTTTTGATTTTACCTCCTCTATATACAGCACTTGGGTGTTGGCCTTTTCTTCTTCCTGTAACTATGATATCTCCTTCATACGTGGCTGCTTCATGAGATTTATCTCTCATGCGTTTGTTTCTATTTAATACTGTTTTAACCAAGATGTCGCCTTTGTAATTGGCTACTTTTTTATTTTGATTTTTTCTAAAATCAGCTCTGTTGCCTAAGTAATTGCCACCTACAGCACCTTCATAATTAGAGGATTCTTTCGATTTATCTTCGCGCATCTTGTCTCTTCTTGCCAAGTAATTACCACCTACTGAACCTTCATGATTAGATGTTGCTTCTGCTTTCTCTTTGCGATTTTCGTCCCTACTTTCTAAGGTGCCACTTTTGAGATTGCCTTCGTCTCTGGCACTTGCTTTGCTTTTTTCGTTTCTATTGTTGGTTTGATCATCGAGGTCTCGGTTGCCTTGGTAGTTGCTTAATTCGCGCCCTTTCTTTTGTCGTTCTTTGTTTCTCTCTTCTACCGTGTTGATTTTATTGCCAGTATAATTGGCTTGTTTATTGGTTTGTTCAGGTTTTTTCATTACTTTTTTAGTATAGTTCTCCTGTGAACTTGCCTTATTGTCTTGTGCTTGTACATTCAAATACAGGAAGCTTAAACTAATAAGTAAACAAATTTTTAAATGTTTTGCCACTATCATTGGTTTGAATTACTGGTTATTTAGATTTCTTTTTTCCTCTGTAATAATTAGCATTCATATGCTTGTCTTTTTTCTTTTGCACAATACCGTTACCGCTTTTACGTACGTTTGCACCTTCTGGGGCCACTTTTCCGTCTGCTCCTTTTTCGAGAGGCGTTCCTCTGGTGTCGCCTCCTTCACCATTCCAATAGGATGGGCAAGCGATGGCATGGTCTTTTTTACAAGCGTAAAAGGTAACTGTTAAGCATATAAATGACAGCGTTAAAATATTGGAATACTTTTTCATCGTATTGATTTTAGCGTAAATGTATAATTAAACGATTGATTAACAATTAGAATTTTGACTTGCTTCGTGTTAATTTATTGTAAAAGTATAAGTAAATCATAACAATTAAAATTCCAAAAGTGCAATTATTTTTTCTTTTATTCTTTCTTTGGGTAAAAAACCTTCTTCTAATGTTGGAGAAAAGGGAATTGCCGTCTCTAGTGCTCCCTCTCTCATTACTGGTGCGTCGAGGTAAGAGAAACAGTTTTCACTAATACTGGCTGCAATTTCTGCACTTATACTCCCTGTTAATGTATCTTCATTGACCACTAGGGCTTTACCTGTTTTCTTTACAGAATTAAACACGGTTTCTTTATCCCAAGGTAATAATGTACGTAAATCAATCAATTCTATGCCAAGACCAGGTTGTTTTGCAATGATGTCTTGTACCCAATGCACACAAATACCATACGTAATTACCGTGAGGTTATTTCCTGTTACTACTGTGATGGCTTTGCCAATGGCTGTGGTATAATAGGCCGAGGGGATAGCTGCCGAGATACTTCTGTATAATGTTTTATGTTCAAAATACATCACAGGATTAGGGTCTTCGATGGCGGCATTGAGTAATCCTTTTGCATCATGCGGATTGCTTGGGTATACTACTTTTAAGCCTGGGGTATGGAAAAACCATGCCTCATTGGATTGTGAATGAAATGGTCCTGCAGCCGAACCTGCCCCTGTAGGCATTCTAATCACTACGTCTGCATTTAAACCTGTTCTATAGTGAACCTTAGCTAAATTGTTGATAATCTGATTGAAAGCCATGGTAACGAAATCTGCAAATTGCATTTCAATCACCGATTTACCTCCTTTAATCGACAAACCTAATCCTGCGCCCACAATGGCTGATTCACAAAGTGGCGTGTTCCTAACCCTGTCTTTTCCAAATTTTTCAACGAACCCTTCCGTAACCTTAAATACGCCACCATATTCGGCAATGTCTTGGCCCATTAATACCAATTCTGGGTAACGTTCCATGCTTTGCATTAATGCTTCGGAAATGGCGTTTATATATCTTTTTTCATGTACTTCACTTAAGCTAGGCTCTTTCACTACTTGTGTGAAATGGGCATACATGTCTTTGATTTCATATTCAGTATTGGCTACCGGAAAACTTTC
This sequence comes from Bacteroidota bacterium, assembly GCA_041169945.1. Lineage (GTDB taxonomy): Bacteria > Bacteroidota > Bacteroidia > Cytophagales > UBA9547 > CALPQG02. The sequence continues at coordinate 1,711 of JBEAZU010000042.1, read as the reverse complement.
CGCATCAGCAAATTCTAAGGCTTGCTCAATTTCCTTTTTGATTTCTTTGTGGTAATCGGTGATGATTTTTTCATCTAGGATGTTTTCTTGTAGTAAATAGGTTTCGAAATTTTCAACAGGATCAAGTTTTGACCACGTATCAAACATTTCTTGGGGTACATATTTGGTGCCTGACGCTTCTTCATGTCCCCTCATTCTGAAAGTCATGGCTTCAATCAAAACCGGACGAGGATTTTGTCGGATACTTTCGGCCATGGATTTAATGGTGTTATACACCTCTAAAATATTATTACCATCAATTTGTATGGCTTCGATGCCGTAACCTGGCCCTTTATCAACAAATGATTTACATTTAAATTGTTCATTGTTAGGGGTTGATAAACCATAGCCATTGTTTTCAACCAAAAAGATTACAGGCAAAGACCAAACTGCAGCCACGTTCAATGCTTCATGAAAATCGCCTTCGCTGGCTCCTCCATCTCCGCTGAAGGCCAGGGTTACTTTTTTGTTTCCCGCTATTTTATCGGCCATGGCGATGCCATTCGCGACAGTTAATTGAGGCCCTAAATGAGAAATCATGCCAAAAATATGATGCTCTTTGCTGGCAAAATGAAAAGAACGGTCTCGCCCCTTGGTATAACCGGCTAATTTGCCTTGAAATTGTGCAAAAAGTCTATTGAGTGGAATGCCTCTAGATGTAAATACGCCTAAATTTCTATGCATTGGCAAAATGTATTCTTCTTTGTTTAAGGCTTCTGTTACCCCAACCGCAATCGCTTCTTGGCCAATTCCTGAAAACCATTTGGAGACTTTATTTTGTCTTAAAAGAACCAACATTTTTTCTTCCACCAACCGAGGTTTAAGCAGGGCTCTATAAAGATGAAGCAAGGTATCTATAGAAAGTTGGGCTCTATGGTATTTAATCATTTTCTGAATATTTATGCTAAGCAAGCTAAACAATTATAGATAACCTTTCTTGATTTAATTATTCTTAATCGTCTCATTAGCTTAGGGTTGATACGTTTAATGATTTTTAAAACAATAGAATAGTTCTCCTTATACCTGTTTATTATGCACAAAGTAAGGATTTTAATAAAATTATACCATATTTTTGTCTTAGTTTTTACGGTAGACGGTTTCGTTTTAAGGGAATAAAATGCATATGTACATGCAATGCTCATTCATTTTAAATTTTAAAACACAATAAGGACGTCAATAAATGTTTTGGTTTAAGAACATTTGTAAAGCAATATTCTACACTTAATATTCAACACTATTTTAATGATATCATACGAAAAATTTACTTTAAATAATGGTTTACAAGTGTTTGTTCATGAAGATCATAGCACTCCAATGGCTGTTTTGAATGTTTTATACAATGTGGGGTCAAGAGATGAAAGTGCAGATAAAACTGGATTCGCTCATTTATTTGAGCACCTGATGTTTGGAGGTTCCATCAATATTGCTTCTTATGATGATGCCTTGCAAAAAGTGGGGGGCGAGAACAATGCTTTTACTTCTCCAGATATTACCAATTATTACTTGACTTTACCTGCAAACAACTTAGAAACAGCCTTTTGGCTAGAATCTGACCGTATGTTAAGTTTAGCTTTCGATAAAAAATCTTTAGAGGTTCAGCGTAAGGTAGTTATTGAAGAGTTTAATCAGCGATATTTGAACCAACCCTATGGTGATGTGTGGTTGAAATTAC
>JBEAZU010000041.1:0-4161 GCA_041169945.1 Bacteroidota bacterium | reverse complement strand
CCTGTTGGAGATCCAACCTTGTCTGCCAAAGAAATTGTAGGCAATGAATCTCAAGAAAGAATGGGATTGCTGATTGGTAAAAACGATACCGAATACTTGGCAAACGTAGCCCAACGTGAACGTGCGCCTTTCTATGTGGTGGGTGAAACTACGGGAGACATGCATTTCCGTTTTGAAGATAAAAAAACAGGTCAAAATCCTATCGATATTAAGTTAGAAGACATGTTTGGCAAGCCTCCACGCACAGTAATGACTGATGTGACGGTACCAAATGTATTTGCTGAATTGGCTTATAATAAATCAGCGATTGAAAACTATTTAAAATCAGTTTTACAATTAGAAGCGGTGGCTTCTAAAGATTGGTTGACCAATAAAGTCGATCGTTCGGTGACAGGTAAAGTCGCCAAACAACAAACTTGTGGTGAGTTGCAAATTCCTCTCAATAACCTTGGCGTAATGGCGATTGATTATAGAGGCAAAAAAGGAATTGCCACTTCTATCGGTCATGCGCCGGTGGCTGCATTGGTGGATGAAAGGGCTGGTTCTGTGATGGCAATTGCAGAAGCATTGACCAATATTGTTTGGGCACCCATTGAAGGTGGCTTACAAGGAATTGCCTTGAGTGCCAATTGGATGTGGCCTTGTAAAAACAAAGGAGAAGATGCTCGCTTATACAATGCAGTAGAAGCTGTAAGTGATTTTGCCATTGCATTGGGAATCAATATTCCAACTGGAAAAGATTCTTTGTCGATGACGCAAAAATACGGCAAAGAGGATGTGGTCTATGCGCCAGGAACGGTAATTATTTCGGCCATAGGTGAAGTGACAGATATCAGGAAAGTAATCAGTCCGGTATTGAACAAGCAAGATGGTACCTCTTTATTGTACATCGATTTTTCTTCTGATGCCTTAAAATTAGGCGGAAGTACTTTAGGTCAGGTAGTCAATAAATTGGGTACCGACGCACCTACGGTGACTGATGCGGCTTATTTTAAAAATGCTTTTGCAGCCGTACAAACTTTGATTGCCAAAGGCCTGGTATTGGCTGGACATGATGTTTCTTCGGGTGGTTTGGTTACTACTTTGTTGGAGATGACTTTCCCTAATATTGCAGGTGGTTTAGAAATTGATTTGGCTGGTTTTGCAGAAAAAGATACGGTTAAAATATTGTTCGCAGAGAATTCGGCCATCGTCATTCAAATCAACAATGAGGCAGCTGTCAATGATGTTTTGGCTGCTCATGGGGTGAAAGCCATTAAAATAGGTACCACCAACGATGAAAAATTGGTAAATATCAAACATGAAGCGCTAAGTCTGTCTTTAGATATTGCTGAGCTTCGTCAGGTTTGGACCAAGACTTCTTATTTACTCGATAAAAAACAAACACTTCCAGCACAGGCTGAAAGCAGGTTCAGTAATTTGGCCAAACAACCTATTGTATACCAATTCAAGCCTGGTTTTTCTGGAAAATTGTCTGAATTTAACTTGAGTTTCGACAGAAAACCTTCTGGAATCAAAGCGGCAATTATCCGTGAAAAAGGCTCTAACGGTGATCGTGAGATGGCCTATAGCATGTACCTAGCAGGTTTTGATGTGAAAGATGTGCACATGACCGATTTGATTTCCGGAAGAGAAACCTTGGAAGATGTAAATTATGTGGTGTTTGTTGGTGGGTTCTCCAATTCAGATGTTTTGGGCTCGGCCAAAGGTTGGGCGGGTGCTTTTTTATACAATGAAAAAGCCATGAACGCCTTGAAAAACTTTTTCAAACGCGACGATACCTTGAGTTTAGGGGTTTGTAATGGTTGTCAATTGATGGTTGAATTAGGATTAATTTATCCAGAACATGACATTCAACCTAAAATGTTACACAACGATTCGCATAAGTTTGAATCAAGCTTTGTGACTTTGGATGTAATGGATAGTAACTCGGTAATGTTGAAAGACTTAAATGGAACTAGACTTGGCCTTTGGGTAGCGCATGGAGAAGGTAAATTCCACTTGCCAAAAGCCGAAGAAGCCTATACGATTCCTTTGAAATACAGCTATACCACTTATCCTGGAAATCCTAATGGTTCCGCTTATGATGCCGCAGGTGTTGTAAGTAAAGATGGCCGTCATTTGGCCATGATGCCCCACTTGGAAAGGGCTATTTTCCCTTGGCAATGTGCGTATTATCCAGAACAAGGCATCAACGATGAAATTACTCCTTGGATCCAGGCTTTTGTAAGTGCAAGGAAATGGGTAGAAGAAAAAGTGAAATAATTCATGTTAAATCAGTCCTCAGTTTACAGTGTTGTAGGCTGAGGATTTTTTTATGATCTTGAATGTATTTGAAAGGTTTTTAGACGTAACAGGAATAATTTACGTTTATTCTTATGTATATATTCAAGCTGATAATATCTCTTATTTTTATTAAATTAGACTATGGAAAACAATGAATTCGATAAAATTAAACTAATTATTGGATTGAAAGTTCAAATGATGATTTTGATACAATGATTGTTATGTTTGAAAATAAAAGATACAGTTGGAGTATGTTTATTGGACATTTATTGATTGAAAAATTATTGAAAGCATTGTTTGTAAAGGTGAATGAAACGTATCCTCCTTTAATACATAATTTGTTGAGATTAGCTGAAAAAAGTAATATTGCATTGGATAATGAAAGTAGAATGTTTTATGCTACTGTTACAGCATTTAATATTAATGCAAGGTATGATGATTATAAAATGACTTTTCAAAAAAACATGTACGGTTGAGTTTTCAACATTATGGTTAGAAAAGATTAAAACCCAGAGATTATGGATAATCGAATTAATCAAACAATAAAAAAATACATAGATTCCGTTGTTTTACTTCAACCGGGTTTAGTATCTGCTTTTTTATTCGGGTCTTATGCCTTGAATAAACAGGGGGGAGATAGTGATATAGATATTGCATTGGTGTTTGATACGCTTTCAGATAAAGATAAATTTGATATTCAAGTGCAGTTAATGATTTTGGCTTCTAAAATTGACAACAGAATAGAACCACATCCAATCTCAAATCAAGATATGAATTCAATGAATCCATTTGCAATGGAAATTAAACGAACTGGGATTGTACTCGATATAGGTAAAAGCTAAATTTGAAATTTTGTGTATTAAAACAATTCATTTAATAATTCGCTATGAAAGTATGTATTCCCATTTTAGTCTCATTTAGTGTATTGATTTTCGGGACAGCATTCATTAGTCCTCTACAAAATACTTATTCGCTCACTGTAGCAGTGAAAAAACTAAGAAACTCCAAAGGTGTTTTACAAGTGGCGCTGTACAATAAAGATAAAACCATTCCTGACGACGATTTTGAAAAGTACTTTAAAATGACAAAAGGAGAAATTAACCATAATGCTTCAAGTATTACTTTCAAAAATTTGCCTGCAGGGAAATATGCTGTGAATATTTTACACGATGAAAATAGCAATGGGAAAATGGATAAAGGGTTTATCTTTCCTATTGAAGGCGTTGGTTTCTCTAATTTTCAATCCGTTGGACTAACCAATATTCCAAGTTTTTCTAAAGCCAGCTTTGATTTGAATGAGGATAAAGCCATTGTTGTAAAAGCCATTTACTTTTAATAAAAAACTATGCATAACCTTTCTTCAAACCTCTTAGCCTGGAACAAAAATCCTGAACCCAAAGGTGTTTTGTATTATAGGGACGATCTTTCTATCAGAGCAAATATTGCTACTTTGTTTGAGGCTTGTAAACGCAAAACAGGTTATATCAATGCGGATGGCTGGGAATTTTTATTTTTGAAATATGGAATCAATGAATTGTTACTCATTGATTTGGATGTGAAATGGTTCAATACCCAGGATTTGAAAGATCATGCTTGTGACCTTGTTTTTGAGGCCATGATTGCCGGTTATAATCCATTGAACCAAGAAAAAGGCGACTATGATGAAGCCACTCAAACCTTCATCAATTTGGATGGCTTAAGCCGTAAAATTGATTGGGATAATTTGGGGAAAGAGTAATTAAATAAAATTATATTATTGTCCCTAATTTTCAATCGTGTCACGAATATGATCGACAGATTTAAGTTGCCTTTTCTATAAATAATAGCTTCGCGTAGTTGCTGTGAAGGCAAATAAAAATATCACCGGTATAAAGA
>JBEAZU010000040.1:0-4181 GCA_041169945.1 Bacteroidota bacterium | reverse complement strand
TCCACAATTTGTTTGGCTAAGTCAATGCTGATAAATCTTGCAGGCAAACAAACCACGTTGGCATCGTTGTGTTGACGTGCCAAAGCCGCAATTTCTGTTTCCCAGCTGATGGCAGCCCTTACGCCTTGGTGTTTGTTAGCGGTAATGGCGATGCCATTTGCACTGCCACAGATTAAAATGCCCAAAGTGGCGGTTTTTGCTTCAATCGCATTTGCCAATGGATGTACATAATCTGGATAGTCGCAAGAGGCTTCACTATTGGTTCCAAAGTCTTGAATCTCATAGCCTTTGTCATTTAAATAGGCAATAAGTGCTGTTTTATAACCGAATCCGGCGTGATCTCCTCCAATGGCAATTTTCATAATTTATTGTATCTGATGTACTAACCCACAAAATAACCGTATTTTTTTGAATTAATGGAATAAAAAGGCGCTAACCTTTGTATTTATTTTTTGGGATGGTATTGAAAATAAAAAATAGCTAAATACGGCCCTAAATCTACGCATTGATAAAGACCTAGAGTAATTTTAAAATATCATCTAGATAGCTACGGTCGTTGCTTAAGCGAGGCACTTTGTGTTGTCCGCCTAGTTTACCCCTGCCTTTCATCCAATGATAAAATGTGCCTTTGGGCGCCAAATGTACTAATGGTGCTTGTAAAGCCATGTTTTTATAACGTTTGGCGTCGTAATCAGAATTGATTTCTCTTAGCGTAAGGTCTAATACTTCTGAGAAATACGCCATATCAGAAGGTTCTTTTTCAAATTCTATGATCCATTCATGGGCACCTTGGGTCTTATTTTGTACATATATTGGACCGGCCGTATAATCTGAAATAATGGCTCCAGTGGCTTTGCAGGCTTTGGTGATGGCGGTATCGGCATTTTCTACCACTACTTCTTCTCCAAAGGCATTGATAAAATGCTTGGTTCTACCAGAAATTCTTATTCTAAATGGATGGAGAGACGTAAATTTTACGGTATCGCCAATCATATAACGCCATAAACCAGCATTGGTAGAAATCACCAAGGCATAGTTTTTACCCAAAGTCACTTGCGCTAAGGTTAAGGTTTCGGGTTGTATTTGGTCGATATTTTCCATGGGAATAAATTCATAAAAAATCCCATAATCGAGCATCAGCAATAAATCTTCTGAATTGGATTGGTCTTGTATCCCAAAAAAACCTTCAGAAGCATTGTAGGTTTCCATATACCGCATGTCGGGTGAAGGAATCAGTTCTTTGAACAGTTGTCGGTAAGGATTAAAAGATACCGCGCCATGCACAAATACTTCTAGGTTAGGCCAGATGTCTAAAATTGTTTTTTTACCCGTAGCCGCCAAAATTTGCTGTATCAATACGATTGTCCAGGTGGGTACCCCAGAAAGACTGGTCACATTTTCATCGACCGTGGTCTCTACCATTTTGGCAATTTTATCTTCCCACTTATCCATCAAAGCAATTTCTAGCTTCGGTGTTCGAATAATTTGTGCCCAAAAAGGCAAATTTTGCATAATTACAGCCGAGACATCGCCATAAAAGGAATCAGGATTAAGGTGGTTGATTTGATGGCTTCCGCCAATGGTCAAGCCTTTTCCATCAAAAATTTGGGTTTCAGGATAGTTGTTGACATATATAGACAGCATGTCTTTGCCACCTTTAAAATGACAATCTTCTAAGCTTTCTTGGGTAATCGGAATAAACTTACTACGGGCATTGGTGGTGCCCGATGATTTGGCAAACCAGGTTACTTTTGACGACCAAAGGATATTTTGTTCGCCTTTCATGATGCGTTCAATGTACGGAAATAGTTCTTCGTAACTGGTGATGGGCACCCTTTCTTTAAAAATTCTCAGGTTATCTACAGAACTATAGCCATATTTCTTCCCCCATTCCGTTTGTGAAGCCGATTGAAGGAGTTGTTTCAATAAATCATTTTGCACATCTATGGGGTATTTCATAAAAAGCTCCATTTGGTGAATGCGCTTTTTCATGACCCAAGTGATGATAGAATTTAATATGGCCATTGTTGCTTGTGTTAGTGGTGATGTCTGAGATTTGAGATACAAAGACCTTCACTTGCTTAAAAAATAATTTTCAATTTTAAATTTTACGTTTCAATTCAAAATGTTTACCCAAATAAACCCTTCTCACCATCTCATCATCGGCCAATTCTTGTGGCGTACCCGCTTTGAGAATTTTACCTTCAAATAGCAAATACGCACGATCGGTAATCGAAAGGGTTTCATCTACATTATGATCGGTAATTAAAATACCAATATTTTTAAATTTTAGTTTGGCAACAATGGTTTGAATTTCTTCTACCGCAATTGGGTCTACCCCAGCAAAAGGTTCATCTAACAACACAAACTTAGGGTCAACGGCAAGTGCTCTGGCAATTTCCGTTCTACGTCTTTCGCCGCCAGACAATACCCCTCCTTTATTTTTTCTTACATGATTTAAACTAAACTCATCGAGCAATTCTTCGAGCTTGTCTTTTTGTGCTTTTTTACTTAAGTCAGTCATCTCCAGCACCGCCATCACATTTTCTTCTACCGTCAATGTTCTGAAAACAGACGCTTCTTGGGCCAAATACCCAATGCCTTTTTGTGCCCTTTTGTACATGGGCAAATTGGTGATGTCTTCGTTGTCTAAAAATATTTTACCTGTATTGGGTTTAATAAGGCCAACGGTCATGTAAAAAGAGGTTGTTTTCCCTGCGCCATTTGGGCCCAATAAACCAACAATTTCACCTTGGTTTACTTCTACCGACACATCATTGACTACGGTTCTCGTTTTATATTTTTTAAAAAGATGCTCAGCTCTTAATACCATGACACAACGATTAGAGGTTTATTGTCTTGTTTTTTCACTATACAGATAGCCAAAATTGGCTAAAACATGCTTATGAAGCAAATTATAAGTAATGTTTATGTGCATGAATGTACTATCTCTCGAAAAACCGCTTGACTGTTTGCCTCAGCTGCTCGAACATGGTATACTATTTTGTACTCAGCCAAACACAATAATGGCTTTAGATAAGGTACGGTAGAAGTATCTATACCCTGTACTTTGTACTTAATACCTTGTACTTAATACCTTCTGTACCCTGTACTTTGTACTTTGTACTTTGTACCTTGTACTCTGTATCCTGTACTTTCTACTTTGTACCTTGTACTGTGTACCCTGTACTTTCTACTTTCTACTTTGTACTTTGTACTTTGTACTTTGTACTTTGTACTTTGTACTCTGTACTCTGTACCCTGTACTTTGTACTTAATACTTTGTACTTAATACCTTGTACTTAATACCTTCTGTACCCTGTACTTAATTAGGTTAAACGAGGTTTCCATGGGTAGGCTTTAACAATAAGGAATCATTAAAATTTGTAAATTGTAATGATTTTTTTTTATTTTTTTACTAATTTTGGATAAACTAATAAAAGTATGACTGCTTCAAATAATAGATTTAATACATTATTAGATAATGTATACAAATTATCAATAGAGGATAAAGAAATATTAATTTCATTAATTGAACATAATATTGCTGAGTCAAAACGTAAAGAAATTTTATCAAATTATAAAACTTCAAAAAAAGAAAATCTGCAATTTTCTTCTGACATTGATACATTTAAAAAGATGATATAATGGAAGTAGCATTTAGTGATACTTTTAAAAAAGCCTTTAAGAAAAGAGTATTATCAACAACTTTTGAATCAATTTTTTGGGAAAAACTAAATATTTTTTCTATGACCCTTACGAATCGTCTTTAAAAACACATAAACTTACTGGTAAATTAAAGGATTTATGGAGTTTTTCTATAGCTTATGACATTAGAGTCGTGTTTTATTTTACAAAGGATAAACCTAAAAAATCTGTTTTTATTGACATTGGAAGTCATGATGATGTCTATTGAAAAATTGTATATATTACCTCTACTTTCTCTGATTAGTTTCAGTTTTTCTAGTGTTAAAACCCTAGACTATAAAAAAAATCGCCTTTTTGGGATGTTTTTCACCAACAAATTTTAGATTAAAGTCTAAGCCCTAAATAAACACATTCATTTGTTGGTGACGCCTTGTTGAGATTTGATATATGATTTTAACTTTGTTGAAGGCGAAAAAGTATTAGGTATTAGGTATTAGGTATTAAGTATTAGGTATTAAGTATTAGGTATTAAG
>JBEAZU010000039.1:0-5786 GCA_041169945.1 Bacteroidota bacterium | reverse complement strand
TTTCTACTAAATTATCATTGAGTATGCCAATATAAATATACCCTTGACTTGGTGCATTCATTTTTCCATAATCCTTTACAATATTTCCTTGTTTAAATGATTTAAAATCAGTCTTTTGAATAAATTTTTCACTCTCTTTTTTGTTGTCGATAAACCAATATTGAATATTGTCTCCCGGTGGACTGGTATTTAACGCCAGGGCGCCATTTAAAGCCAAGGATATAAGTGGCCCATATTCTGGAATCATGTTCGCTGCACCAGCCATCGACTTGATGACATTTTTTTTGGCTTCCGCATAGGCTACTTTGCCTTCGTTTCCAACACTAATCCAATAAGTCCAACCGATACAATTCGCCGGTAAATAAAAATCAATGATTTGCCTGTTGGGTTCTAAGTTGATAGCGGTGATAGAATGAACCCTACTGGTTCTGTCAAGTACATTTTCAAAGATGGTGTCAGTTTTTTCTACATAGGTTTCATGGCTGATGCTAAAAGTAGAATCAAAAATAGGTTTCCATATAATATTGGTATTGAATGGTTTGACTTTGGGGATGAAAATTCTTTTAACGTTCAATTGATACACTTTTCCGATCATAGCGGTGTTTTCGATATAAATACCAATAACACATTTTTTATGGATCTTAAATGACTTTAATAGATTGGTGTCGATTTTATATGCTTTAAACAAAACGCCTCCACGCACCTCCACAATACTGATTTGTTTAATTTTATGTCCGTGGGTATGCAATGAAAAAAGCATCTCATCGGCCTCCTCAAATCCATAATACAAGGAGTCTATTTTTCCGGATTTCACTTTTTGCGTTATTTCTGCAAGCGTCACGGTATCTTTTTCAACAGCATATAGATTTTGGGTACTGAGGTATACTAAAAATGTAAAGATGAATTTATACATTGCATTAGAATTTAGTGTTGGAATGGGATGGTTTTTGAAAGCGATACTTTGAAAACTTATCTTTACAAAAATAAACTTAAAACCTTGCTTTAAAAGCCTTATTTCAAAAAACAATTACAATTGAAACATATATTCCAAACATATCAAAAAAAACTCACCAATCTTTCTAGCGCTAATCGTTCTTTGTTTTTGCCACGGTTGTCTGCTTTGAATGATATGGATTTGCATACACTTGATTATTTGGAAAATAAACCTAGTTTTTTATTGGTCAGTGACCTGATTGCAGGTAAATCATCATTGACTTTGTGTAAGCGAAATGATGCAAGAAATGAAGCCTCTAACAAAGCAAGCACCAGGCTTCAAGCCATTCAACGAAGAAGTGAATTTATAAAGGAAGAAAGAGGGGTACATGATTTATGTATCGGTTGGCCTTTTGTGCAAGGGCGATTTAATGATGGCACGCCTGTGAGGTGTCCGTTGTTGTTATGGCCGGTGTCTATTCAGCAAACCCAAACCGAATGGACTTTATTGCCGACCAATGCAGGCATGATTTTCAATAAAAGTTTTTTGTTGGCCTATACGCATTTTAATGCCCAAGCCTTAGACGAACAACTTATCCTCGATTTTGAAGCTGATTATCCAAGTGATCCTTTGGCATTTCGTACCGCATTGTACGAATTGTTAAAGCATTTAGGCTTGGCCTTGCAATTTAACCGAGACACTTTTGTTGATCAATTGTCTTTTTTTCAGGAATATAAAAGAGCAGATTTTCCGCTGCTTTTTCAGCTTGGGGAACTTAAAATGATGCCTGAAGCGGTATTGGGAATATTTCCAAGTTTTGGTTCTTATTTAGCGCCTGATTATGATTTTTTAATTGATGATTGTGAAGATAAATCACTAGAAGACTTTTTCTTACATAGAACAAATGCTACCTCGGTAGGGGTTGACGATAATTTTATTGCCGCGGTAAAGGAAGAGCAAGTTATTGCGCCTTTTGCTATGGATATATTTCAAGAAAACATACTTAAATCAGTTAAAAAAGGACATTCGGTGGTGGTGCAGGGTCCTCCAGGCACAGGCAAATCGCAACTTATCGCCAATTTAACGGCCGACTTTATTGCAAGGGGTAAAAAGGTGTTGGTGGTTTGTGAGAAAAGGGTTGCCCTAGAGGTGATATATGACCGATTTAAGCAAATAGGCATCCATGAATTTGTGGCTTTGATACATGATGGCGCTCATGATAGGGCCGCTTTGTACCATAAAATGGCTTTGCTTATTCACCAATTTGAGGAACATAAACGCAATACACAAAATATCAGTGCCTTAAGACTGGAACAACAATTTACAGATACCAGTAGAAAAATTGAACAAATCACCCAAGAACTCGATGAGTTTAGAGATGCTTGGTATAATCCTGCAGATTTTGGCATTGCTCCAGTAGAACTCCATGCTTTGGCAAAGTATGACCAAGATTATGTGCATGTAGCTTCGTTTGTGAAATCGTTTGATTATCAGTCGCTCAGTAGTTTTGAGCAATCGCTTCAACATTATATTTTTTATAGGAAAAAATTGCCGGTTTCATCCTTTTGGGATCATCGATTGAGTTTCGCGACCCATTCATTAAGCCATAAAAAACAATTACTTGAGTTAATTGATGGTATTTATAGTAATTATCATTCACTTATAGGGCAAATCAAATTCAATTATCAACCCAAATCAGCGCTTGATTTTGTGAATTTATCAGAGGAATTCAATACGATTCATCAATTAAAATCACTGGTCAAAGACGAGGAAAGTTACGCGATGATGTGTGCCATTGCAGGTTTAAAAAAGGAGTTAAGCCTTTTATCCCAATTGCAAAAAAAATACCTTCTCAAGCAAGGTGATAAAGAGTTGATTAATAATAGCTTGTCAGGTATTGATGAAGTGTTTGTCATGCTTGATGAAGCCATTAATCAATACCAATCAAGATTTAAAAGGTTAAGTTACCAATGGTTTAATGCCTCTTATAAGTCTTTGAAAAAAATGCTATTGGTAAATGATTTGTCTGACAATTTAGCTGGATTATTGTCCCTGCAAGCATTGATTCAAAATGCCTTAGACAATAGACGTGATTTGGAGGCCATACAAACCATGAAAGGCTTAGGCAATATGCATGAACTTGATTTTTCTAATGCACATTTATTGGCATTTATTACAAAGCTTCATGATTTATATGCTTGTAAATCAGTGTTAAAAACCTCAAGTTTTACTGAAGCCATTCTCGGAGAGACCTTAGAGGAATTAAATGAAAATATCACCACGATACAATTGTTGAGTGTAACATGGAAAAATTTGTATGCTCAATACTATAGCTATTTTTCTAAAACACAAATTGAGGAATTAATTAGCCTTCATGAAACACTTAGGGCTACTATTGTCCATGATTTAGATACTCATTTTGACACTTTTCAAGCTTTAGACCAATTGGTACAAACGTTTAATAACCAAGAGTTTGACTTGGCCAATTTGATGTACCAAACCTTGCCTGAGGGGAATGACTTGAATCAATTTCTGAACAATAGTTTTGCCATTGCATGGAAAGAAGCATTGGCCCTAGAATATCCCGTGTTAAAGTTGTTTGAATCTGATCGTTTTACCTTATTGAGCAATACTTTAAAACAATTACTGGTTCAAAAAACAGAGTTAAGTAAAACTGTTTTACTGTTACGCTTACAAGAAAATATACATAAGCATGTTGAATACAACAGGTTATCAAATCGTGTTACCTACCGTGATTTGTTACACCAAGTAAGTAAAAAGAAAAAAATATGGCCAATTCGTAAATTGGTGGCTTCACTTTCAGAAGATATTTTCAAGCTGCTACCTTGTTGGTTGGCTTCACCCGAAACTGTTTCTTCGGTGTTTCCGATGGAACAATATTTTGATGTGGTGATTTTTGATGAGGCTTCTCAGTGTTTTGCTGAAAGAGGTATTCCTGCTATTTATAGGGCTAAACAAGTTGTAATTACAGGCGATAGCCAACAATTAAGTCCCAATGATTTGTATAAAGTCCGTTGGTCGGAAGAAGAAGAAGATGATACGCCCGAATTGGCCTATGATTCTTTATTGGATTTGTGCGGTAGGTTTTTCAAAACCATGATGTTGAAACAACATTACCGAAGTAATCACCCTGATTTAATTGCATTTTCAAACGAACATTTTTACCGAAATGCCTTAATCTTTGCTAAAAAAACAATACCATTGACGCAGGATAAACCTATCATTTTTAAATTTATTGAGAATGCTGTTTGGAAAAACAGGTGCAATCACTTGGAGGCGCAAGAAGTCATTCATTTACTAAAAGAAATCCAAACCAATCATCCTGCTAAAACAGTAGGGGTAGTAACCTTTAATTACCAACAACAAGAATTGATTTATAACCTCATTCAAGAAGGGGTGAATAGTGATTATTTGAAATATGATGAACATTTAATTGTGAAAAATATTGAAAATATTCAAGGAGACGAACGTGATATTATTATTTTTTCGGTGGCCTATGCACCTGATGAAAAAGGAAAACTTCAAATGAATTTTGGTAGCTTAAGTGCTGATCATGGAGAGAAAAGATTGAATGTAGCCATTACCAGGGCCAAAGATCAAATTTATATTTTAAGTAGTATTCAACCTCATCAATTACAAGTAGAACATTCCCTGCATGAAGGACCTAAATTGTTTAAAAAGTATTTAGAATTGGTAAAAAACAACGCCATTTCATCAAATGCTTCTGTGAGGGCTTATGAATGGCATGAATGTTTGTCGATGAAGTACCATGTAACTTTATAAATGGCACTTTAGTATGCTGGTATTTGCTTAATAGTCTCTTTTAATAGTCTTTTCTTCTTCCCCAATTGGTGACGGGTGTTTTTTGATTGTCTTGCTGTTGAACCGGATTGGTATTTAAAATTAGATCGGCCATCAATACGGCAATTTTTTCAGTGTCTTGCGACAGCTCTACAGGGCGATTATTGGGATGGTAATAGTTGGCAATAAATTGCGTGTCAAACTTACCTGAATGAAAAGCCTCATGTTGCATCACAAATTTTCCAAAGGGAAGAGTGGTCGCAATGCCCGAAATTTGATATTCATCAATAGCCCTTTGCATTCTTGCGATTGCTTCTGCTCTCGTTGCGCCATAACAAATCAATTTGGCAATCATAGGGTCGTAATAAATGCTTACTTCTTGTCCATTTTCGTAGCCATCATCCACCCGTACGCCAGGTCCTTTAGGTGTAATATATTGCGTGATGGTACCTGTATGAGGTAAGAAATTTTGAAGAGGATCTTCTGCACATACCCTTAATTCAATGGCATGACCATTGATTTTTAAGTCTTCTTGGGTAAAAGACAAAGGTTTTCCTTCTGCAATGTAAATTTGTTCCTTCACTAAATCTATGCCTGTAATGAGTTCTGTGACCGGATGTTCAACTTGAAGTCTTGTGTTCATTTCAAGGAAATAATAATGCAAGTTTTCGTCCATGATGAATTCTACCGTACCTGCTCCATAATAGCCACAAGCTTTGGCAATTTTAACTGCATGGTCTCCCATTTGTTTTCTGATACTGGGTGACAATACGGCCGAAGGGGCTTCTTCTACTAATTTTTGATGCCTACGTTGTATCGAACATTCCCTTTCAAATAAATGGACGACATGCCCATGTTGATCACCAAGAATTTGAATTTCGATGTGTTTTGGCGAACGAATATATTTCTCTATAAATACAGACCCATCTCCAAAAGCAGCCTTGGCTTCACTTACCGCACGTTTCATTTCTGATTCAAAATCAATTTCACGGTCAATTAAACGCATGCCTTTTCCACCACCACCAGCACT
>JBEAZU010000038.1:0-6097 GCA_041169945.1 Bacteroidota bacterium | reverse complement strand
TTTTATTTTGGGCGTTAGGGTTTTGTCGGAAAACAATTGGTGACATAAACTACAGGGGCCAACCGCTGCATTACCACTTGGTAGTTCTAGGTATAACAATGGGTCGTGTTGTTGAATAATTCGATACAGTTCTCCGAATCCTTGTCTTTTCATAATTCTTAAACTAATGGAGCCTTCTGCTTTTTCCCAAAGCGATTTTAAGGACATCTCGTTGGCGTTCCCAATGGAAATACCTTTGGTTGAGCGGTTAAAAGTGGAACAGCAAGGGTATGTTTCTCCATCGTAAAATACGGTAATGTCATGATTAACTCTCCGATAACAACATAGCGCGTCTAATTGTAGGTCAAGTTGGTAAGTTTCTTGTGAAATGGATTTTTTAGACGCTCGACCAACTTTGGCTACATACTTGTTGATGAAATGCACATACCGATTCCCTACCAGCTCTGGTAAAAGCAGTTCTATTTTTTCATCGGTCGAGAAAAATGTACCTATGATATAAATCGGTAAGTGGTATACTTCCGCTGCTTGGGCAATGTGTATTATATTGCCTGAGGGAACAAATTGTGCATGGCTTGGGTCGTGACTGATGTTTAACCTTAATAAGCCTAAACGGCTTAAGACGCCCACCATCTGCATCGTTTCTACTGCAGACGTGGCCCAATGACCTGCTGTGGCAATGGTAAAAGGTAGTCCTTTTGCTTTTAAAAGTGTTCCCAATGTCACGAGCTCCTCATAATATAACATGGGTTCTCCTCCTGTAAAGCCTACGGAACTAAAAGAATTCATGCTCGCTGCTTCATTGATCAGCCGTTGGGCCAACTCAATAGGCATTTTTTCATTTCTTTTGGGATGACAATGGTAACAACAAAAATCACATGTTAAGGCACACGTCAGGGTGTAATTCAAGACCAATACGTTCTCTTCTTTTCCTTCCCAATGATGAACATCAGTAGGCACCCAATCATGTAGGGGTGAGGCATCTAAAAATTGATTTTCCATAAATTAAAATTCTGTATCAAAGTTGTTTTGGTAGCATTCCTGCCACAAAAAAATGTTTTTCAAATACTAAATGGCGTTAAAATTCCCTTAGCATAGGCATTCACTAAATGATATGCCATGGTTTATCATTTGATATACAACAAAAATACTGTTTTGCTAACTATATTTTAATGATAATAATTTTGTTTGTTGCTGATTTTAAAATGTGTTATGCAAAGGTTTATCACCCTTTTTATTTTTTCTTGAAAAGATGGGGTTAATAGTTTAAATTATTTTTTAGATTAATCTAAATATATTTTATATTGCAATGGTAAATCCTTGGGCTTTAGTTTTACACCTAGGCTTAAGGTTTTGTTTACATGACTATTATCGCAATCCTTGGCGAACGATTAGGAGGCAAAGCTGATTTTTGCGTAGCAATGAGAAGGGGATAATACATGTATAATGCCTTGAAATAGCCTCTATCTCCAATTATTAAGTCATGTTGATCACAAGTAAGGTTTAAAAATACAATTATTGAAGCACATGCTGAGTTATACCGAAGAAAATTACTTGAAAACCATTTACCATCTTTCTGAAAATGAAACCAAAGAGGTAAGTACCAATGCCATTGCAGAGGCGGTGAACACAAAGCCGGCCTCCGTAAGTGATATGCTTAAAAAATTGGCTCAAAAATCTTTGATTGATTATGTGAAATACCAAGGTTTAAGCTTGACGGAAGAAGGAAGGGTGAAAGCCTTGAAAATTATTAGAAAACATCGCTTATGGGAAGTGTTTTTGGTCAATAAATTAAACTTCAATTGGGATGAAGTGCATGAGGTGGCCGAAGAACTTGAACACATCAAATCTCCTCTGTTAATCAAACGTTTGGATGACTTTTTGGGGTATCCTGCTTTTGATCCGCATGGCGATCCTATTCCTAGTGAAGATGGCATCATCAATCATAAGGTTTGTGTGCCTTTAAATACCTTAGATGTTGGTGCTGCGGGGGTGATTGTTGGCTTAAATGAAACGGCAAGTACCTTTTTGAAGTTCTTAGATAAAATTGGGGTGTATATTGGCGTGAAAATTAAAGTACTCGATAAAAGCGCCTTTGACCATTCTTTCGAAATTGAAATTGACCAAAAGACAGTTTTAATGATTTCGAATGAAGTGGCCAAAAACCTAAATGTAAGCGAATAAATCAACCTCTTTAAGTACTATATCGCATGAAGTTATTTCCAAATTATTTATTGCTGTTGCTAATTGGCCTTTTTGCATTGGCTTGTACAAGTGAATCTTCAAAGCAATCAAACCTAAACATTGTCTGTACCACGGGTATGATTGCTGATGGCATTCAAAATATTGTAGGAGACAAAGCAACCGTAAGCGCATTGATGCGTGCAGGGGTTGATCCGCATTTGTACAAAGCCACCCAAGGGGATATTCAAAAACTCTCCAATGCAGATATTATTGTTTACAATGGGCTGCACTTAGAAGGTAAAATGGCGGAAGTATTACACAAATTGGCCAAAAAGAAAACCGTGATTGCGGTGGCTGATGGACTATCAGAAAAGGAACTTAGGAAATTGAATGCCACTATTTTTGATCCTCATATTTGGTTTAGTGTATTGCATTGGCAAAAAGCGATGGCATTTGCCGCCAAACAAATCGCGCTTAAAGACTCCTCTAATGCCGCTTTTTATACTTTAAATGCCAATAAATATAGCGATACTTTACTTGCCCTTCACCGTTGGGTGCAACAAGAAATAGCGCGTATTCCTGAAAATCAAAAAATGATGATCACGGCTCACGATGCTTTCGGTTATTTTGGAGAGGCCTACCATATCAAAGTGAGGGGTTTACAAGGCATTTCAACCATCACTGAATTTGGCTTAAAAGACATTACCGACTTGGTTAATTTTATTGTTGAACATCGTGTGAAGGCTGTTTTTGTAGAATCATCGGTGCCCACCAGGGCTATTGATGCGGTGGTGGAAGGTTGTGCTGCCAAAGGTCATCAGCTTGTTATTGGAGGTACTTTGTATTCTGATGCCATGGGGCCCGAGGGCAGTAGCGAAGGAACCTATGTAGGCATGGTGAAATCGAACGTTACCAAAATTGTGAATGGCTTAAAATAAGGGGTGTTGCATGTCTATAAATTTCGATAGACGTACCTCCACGCCATTCTTATCCATTGTACTGAATACTTTATAGCTAATACTTTGTACTTGCCATGATATTACAAGCAGAAAATCAGATTGTTGATGTACATAATTTAACCGTAAGTTATGACAATAAACCGGTGTTGTGGAACATTGATTTGACTTTGCCTAAGGGGGCTTTGGTGGGTATTATTGGGCCAAATGGCGCTGGTAAGTCTACGCTTATCAAAGCCATGATGGATATTGTGCCTACAAGTGGTGGGTACGTGAAATTGTTTGGGGAACCTTTGGCCAAAGTACGCCAAAAGATAGCGTATGTGCCTCAGCGTGAATCGGTAGATTGGGATTTTCCTGCAAGCGTTTACGATATTGTAATGATGGGTCGTTACGGTAAAATGGGCTTGTTTAAGAGACCTCGAAAAGCTGATGCGGAAGTTGTGATGGATTGTTTAAGAAAAGTGGGATTAATTCCGCTCAAAGATCGTCAAATAGCGCAATTGTCAGGTGGGCAACAACAACGTGTTTTTTTAGCACGGGCTTTGGCCCAAGAAGCTGATTTGTATTTTATGGATGAGCCTTTTGCGGGGGTAGATATTGCTACAGAAACAGCCATTATCGAACTTTTAAGAGAAATGAGAGAGGCTGGCAAAACGGTGGTGGTGGTTCACCACGATCTACAATCGGCAGCTGATTATTTCGATTGGATTGTGTTGATCAATATGCGATTGGTGGCTTCTGGTCCTACGGAACAGGTATTGACCAATGAATTACTTCAAAAAACATACGGAGGGAAATTGAATATTCTTACCAAAATGCAGGAAGTGATTAAAGATGAGGCATTTCCTGTAAAACATACGGGTGAACTTTAAGAAGGTTTTTTTGTGATCCTTTGAGTAATCTATGTGGATTTGGTGAATGAATTTAAAATATAGAGGATGAACGAATTATTTCAGTTTCTGTCGCTACAAGATGCCAATGTGAGGTATGTTGTATTAGGGGTGATGTTGTTGTCATCTACCTCGGCTGTGGTGGGTTGTTTTGCCTTGCTTCGCAAACGTTCTTTGGTGGGAGATGCGGTAGCGCATGCCGTATTGCCGGGCATTTGTATGTCGTTTATCATCGCTGATAGCAAAGAGCCTTGGGTGTTGTTGATGGGGGCTTTTGTCACGGGTTGGCTATCGATTTATTTGATCGATTATATTGCCAACAATTCTAAACTCAAACCCGATACTGCCGTTGCCTTGGTTTTGTCAGTTTTTTTTGGGGCTGGCGTCATGTTACTTTCTTATATTCAACACCAAGGTTCCGCTTCTCAATCGGGTTTAGATAAGTTTTTGTTTGGAAAAGCGGCCTCTTTGGTGGGTACCGATTTAATTACTTTTGCTGCCGTAGCTTTGTTGTTGTTGGTGCTGGTGGTGCTGTTTTATAAAGAATTTAAATTGGTGTCATTTGATGTGAAATATGCCAAAACCATTGGGTATCCAGTGAAATTAATTGAAATGCTGTTGTCTTCCTTGACGGTGCTCGCGGTCATTATTGGTATTCAAGCGGTGGGCGTGGTGCTGATGGCAGCTATTTTAATTACCCCTGCTGCTGCTGCTAGAAGTTGGACAGACAGGCTTGGGGTAATGATTTTTGTGGCTTGTATCATTGCCTCTTTGTCTTCTTTGTTGGGTACCTATGCGTCTTATGTTGCCCCTGCCATGCCAACAGGTCCATGGATTGTATTGTTTATGTCGATATTGGCTTTTTGTTCTTTTCTTATTGCTCCCAAAAAAGGAATTTTAGCCAAATATTTTAAACAAATTAGAAATAGAACCAAAATTCAAGAAGAAAATATCCTGAAATTGTTGTTTCGATTAGGGGAACAGGAAAATGATTTTTTTAAAAATAGAACCATTGCTGAAATGATGGAAATGAAAGAGGCTCCTTTGCGCTTGTCTGCTATTTTGAATGGCTTAATTGGTCATGGTTTTATGGAAAAAGAGGGGGAATATTACCACTTAACCAAAGCCGGGAAAACCAAAGGGCAAAGGATGGTAAGGGTGCATCGTTTATGGGAAGCTTATTTATCCGAACATTTGCAGTTGCCCGCCGACCATGTTCATTTTAATGCCGAAGCTGTGGAGCATGTCATTACCCATGAAATTGAAGCCGATTTAGTGCGTTCTTTGTCTGACCCAAACTTAGATCCGCATCAATCCGAAATTCCTAAATAGTTTTTGTGCAGGTGGTTTGGGTTTGATCATTGGAAAATATTACCAATCGCTGCACTAGATTTATATATACTGCTCGTAAGCGTTTGGTTATGAGTTTTGTATGCTTGAGTGTTTCAGACTAGTTGTAAAGGTTATACTGTTTAATATAGGGGCTAGATGATTTTGGGTGGGGAATCACTTAAAATTTCACGCAAGTCAAGTGTTTTACACAGAGGTCACTTAGTAGGGTCTACTTAAAAGCCATTAAAATGCTTAATATCAGTAAATTGTGATTGAAAATTGACTATAAAATGCAAGTAAATCATGCGCAATCTTTGAATTGTCTTGCATTCGACCTTATAAAAAATGCGTGATACCGATTTTCTCGGGAAAGCGGTTAAAAACAAAACACTGTTTGAGCCACACGATTATTTTGTGTTCCCAACAAATTTTGGGGCGAGTTTGTTTTCAGCGTAATAGCGCAAATTCGTAGCATTTTTTATACTTTCTACTTTATACTTAAGGCCTAATACCTAATACTTTGTACGAATCCGTATCGCAAGAATTCCAATCCGAATAGTAAAGTGTCGGATTAAAAATCCTTCGATAGGGCTTCCGAATTGCAAATTCGGAAGAGCAGAGTACAAAGTACAAAGTACAAAGTACAAAGTACAAAGTACAAAGTACAAAGTACAAAAACGATTGACTCACGCCAATCCTTTTTGTACCTAAGACCTAATACCTAAGACTTAATAC
>JBEAZU010000037.1:0-3468 GCA_041169945.1 Bacteroidota bacterium | reverse complement strand
TAAAATTATAAATCGCCTAAACCTTGTAGTGATTTCACAAAAGAATCGATATGTACCCTGTGTCTTCTACCATCAAGCCATAAATCCATTTCATCAATAAAAGCATTTAAACGACCTTGTTGACCGCCATCCTCCTTGTTCACCACTTCATATTGGTAAGAAACCATGAATGAAATAAATACACCTTCAGAAATTTGATAATTAATTTCCGTTTGTTCCATTTTAGGTTTACCTGACTCTAATGGAATAAATTTTTCCCATTCTTCCACAGTTTGGCAATAATTACGCACTTGTTTAGCACGCTCAATGGTCATGATATGGTATTTCACTTTGGCATAAGCATCTCCACTGTATCCACAACTTGGAAAAGCGTCAGAAGCAAATACAATGTGTTCGCCACTTTTATCTTTGTATTTAGATACCTCCAAATAACTTTGACTTACCCTGTCTTTAACTTTATAAATTTTGGTTAAAGAAGTGGTATCAGGCTGACTGGTAACATGTTGTTCCACTTTATTATTGACTACATAATCAGAAATATGCTTGGTTGGGGAACATGATTGTAACGCTGCCGCAGCGCTCAATAGAACAAATGAAGTTTTGATAATGCTTGTCTTCATGCGAAATATGGTTTAGTGATTGAAATATTCAACGATTGAATTGCAAATATATAATAATTGCTCATTATCCAATTCAGTATGCATCGGTAATGATAGTACTTTTTTTGAAATTAGTTCTGCATTGGGAAAACTACCTTCTTTTTTTTCTACAAACTGATACGCAGGATGTAAATGCAATGGCAATGGATAATAAATCATAGAGGGAATATGTTTAGATTCCAAATGTTTTTTTAAGCCATCACGTTGGTCAGCCTCCACTTGAATGGTATACTGATGAAACACATGTGCTGTCCAAGGGGAAGTACGAGGAGTTTGAATAAAAGGATATGGGGCAAAGAAATTGGTATAAAAATCTGCCGCTTCTTTTCTTGCTTGGTTATAATGGTATAGTTTTTTTAATTTAACCCTCAATAAAGCGGCTTGCAAAGTATCTAACCTTGAGTTTACCCCTATTTCATCGTATTCATACTTGGCTTTTTGCCCATGGTTGGCAATGGTTTTTAAACGCAAGGCAAAGGAATCATCATTGGTAAATATAGCGCCACCATCGCCCATACAACCCAGGTTTTTAGACGGGAAAAAGGAAGTAGTTCCAATATGTCCTATGGTGCCGGCATAACGCGTTGTGCCATCAGGAAAAAAACAATGACTACCAATAGCCTGTGCGGCATCTTCTATGACATATAAATTATATTTTTGGGCAATTTTCAAAATCGATAACATGTCGGCACATTGGCCAAAAACATGTACAGGCATTATGGCTTTGGTATTTTCGGTGATAAGGGATTCTATTTGACCAACCAATAAATTGTAATTTTCAACATCTGCATCAATAAAAACAGGTGTAAACCCTAATAAAGCAATCACTTCTGCAGTCGCAACATAATTGAAAGTAGGCACAATTATTTCAGCGCCTTTGGGCAAATCTAAAGCCATCAAAGCAATCTGTAATGCATCGGTTCCATTGGCGCAAGGAATCACATGTTTTACTTGAATCATGGCCGCTAATTCTTTTGCAAAAAGCGCCACTTGAGGCCCATTGATAAATGCAGCCGTATCCATCACTTCTTGCATTGCTGCATCTACTTCTGGTTTAATTTTAGCATATTGCCCCAAAAGGTCAACCATCTTTATTTCTCTCATAATCATACAGTTAATATAAAAAAAATAAAGTATTCATTCTTTCTTCACTGAATTTGTTTCAAAGTAAATTTTTTTTTCCTAAAATTGATACTTTATTTAACAGAGATTTTAAGAAATCATGAAAAAAATAGCTGTTTTCACTTCAGGTGGTGATGCTCCAGGCATGAATGCATGTATCAGGGCGGTGGTTAGAAGTTGTTTATATTACAACGTCGAATGTGTAGGAATATTCAAAGGATATGATGGCATGATCAATGGTAGTTTTGTTACTTTAGATGGTAAAGCTGTTTCTAATATTATACAAAAAGGAGGAACAATATTAAAGTCGGCACGAAGTCTTCAATTCAGAACTCCTGAAGGTAGAAAAAAAGCCTACGAACAAATTAAAAAAGAACAAATTGACGGCATCGTCGCCATAGGTGGAAATGGTACCTTTACTGGGGCTAAATTATTCTATGAAGAATATGGCATCCCTATCATCGGTGCTCCGGGCACGATTGACAATGATTTATACGGTACTGATTTTACCATTGGTTATGATACGGCTGTAAATACCGCCTTAGAAGCCATCGATAAAATTAGAGATACCGCTGATGCACACGACAGGATATTCTTTATCGAAGTAATGGGTAGAGATACGGGCTATATTGCCGTAAGATCTGCCATCGGTGGTGGCGCAGAAATGGCAATTATGCCTGAGAAAAAAATCTCTATCAAAGACATCGTTGCCAAACTGAGTTATAACCATGAACACACCAAATCTTCACACGTTATTATTGTGGCAGAAGGTGATGTTGAAGGTAATGCCATTGAAATTGCCAAAAAAGTAAAAAAAGCACTGCCTAATTTAGATTCTAAAGTAACCACCCTTGGCCATATTCAAAGAGGAGGCTCTCCTACTGCTTCTGACAGGGTGCTCGCAAGTAGGTTAGGTATTGGTGCTGTAGAAGGCTTATTGGCTGGCAAAACCAATGTAATGGCTGGTGTAATCAATAGAACTTTGGTCTATACGCCACTTGAAGATACCATTACCAAGAAAAAACCAATCAACAGAGACTTAATCAAAATGATTGACATATTAAGCGGTAGAAGTCCTTTGCACGACTAAACTTAGCTTTGTGATAAATATCCTTAAGACCTTGCATTGATTTGTAAGGTCTTTTTCTTTTAAATATGATTTATGAGCTATTTTATCATGACAAAAATCAAGTAAGTATTCCATGTATTTTTTAGAATTAATTTAATAAGTCGCTATATTTACGTGAGTATATTCTCATGATATTCGGTCAATTATTGACAAACAATTACACATGCAAAAAGTAAAATTCACCAACAAAGATACTGCAGGATTTTATAGTACACTAAGAAATCGCGTTGACCAGTATTTCATTACCAATAATATTACAAAATTTGCCAATGGTGATATGTATTTGAAAACCATTATCATTTTAGGTGGTGTAGTGGGCTCCTATTTTTTAATCATGAGCAATATCCTTACACCACTTGGAATGCTTGGGGCAGCGATTATGTTGGGCGTTTTTAAAGCCCTAACCGGGTTTAATGTTTGCCATGATGCTATTCATGGTTCCTATTCTAGCAACAAAATGGTAAACCACTTATTGAGTTATACCTTTTACATTTTAGGGGCAAACGTATACATTTGGAGCATTACCCACAACCAAGTGCACCATACCTATACCAATAT
>JBEAZU010000036.1:0-6554 GCA_041169945.1 Bacteroidota bacterium | reverse complement strand
GAGTAAATACTGACACAAGAAAAACGACCAAAGACAACCTGTTTTTTGCGTTAAAAGGACCTAGTTTTGATGGCAACCAATATGCAGGTTTGGCCTTAGAAAAAGGAGCTTCTTTTGCCATTGTGGATGATCAATCAGTAGCCGTTTCCGAGCAGTATATTGTAGTAGAGGACGTGTTGACTTGTTTGCAAGACCTGGCTAACCACCACCGTAACCAACTCAATATTCCGATTATTGCCGTAACTGGTTCAAATGGAAAAACAACCACCAAAGAATTGTTACATGCAGTATTGCGTAAAAAATACAAAACATTCAGTACGCAGGGAAATTTGAACAACCACATTGGTGTACCATTAACCCTGCTGTCAATTGACAAAAGTGTAGAAATTGGTGTCATAGAACTTGGTGCCAACCATATAGGAGAAATTGAATTGCTTTGTAAAATTGCAGCTCCTTCGCATGGACTGATTACCAATATTGGTTTAGACCATTTGGAAGGTTATGGAAGCATTGAAGGTGTGGCTCAGGGAAGCAGTGAATTGTTTTATTACCTCCTGCACCATGAAGGTACTGCTTTCGTCAATTCAAACGATGCCTTGCTGATGCGTATGGCGTCAAGGCTTTCTAAAGTAATTACTTACCCTAAAATGGGAGATTTTTACCATTGTGACCTGAGCAAAAATGATTTTTACTTGGAAGTGACCACAGAAAAAAAAGAGCTCATCCATACCCGTTTGACCGGTGCATACAACCTTGATAATATTGCAACTGCTTTGTGTATCGGCAAATATTTTGAGGTTCCTTCTGAATTGGCCAATGAGGCCATTGCGGCATATATTCCCCAAAACATGCGTTCTCAGGTAATCGAAAAAGGAACGAACAAAATTATTTTAGATGCTTACAATGCCAATCCTTCTTCTATGGAAGTGGCGATTGCAAACTTGGGAAATATCAAAGCCGACAAAAAAATTGCAATACTTGGTGACATGTTCGAATTGGGCGATTTGTCTGTTCAGGAGCACAATAGAATTTCTGATTTGGCAGTAAACAATCATTTTCACTTGGTAATTTTGATAGGAAAAGCATTTGGCACCACTTTGGTAAGTGATACGAATTGTTTGAAATTTGACAGTATTTCCGAAGCAAAAGATTGGTTGATTTTACAATCATTTGACGATGCTGTTTTTCTATTGAAAGGGTCAAGGGGAATGGCATTAGAACAATTAGTCGAACACATTAACCCTTAAGACCATCAAATTTTTATTCACCATAGGAATATTTTTAGCCCATACATTTTGTGTTTTTTCGCAAAGAGAAATCACTATGAGTGGTTTTATCAAAGATATGGAAACAAAAGAAGACCTCATTGGAGCCGTTATTCAGGTGAAAGGTGCATTGAAAGGTGCTACAACCAATACTTATGGCCATTATGTCATCAATGTGAATGCCAATGATACCCTGGAAATCAAAGTGTCGAGTTTGGGTTTTACAACATACACCGCTACTGTTTTTTCTGGTCCTGAAAATTTTAAGAACACTATTTTTTTAACACCACTGGTCACAGAAACCAAAGAAGTAGTAGTAGTAGGTAGCAAAGACCTACAGGATTTTGAGTCGACCCAAATGAGTAAAAATGTAGTTACCATCGAGGAAGCAAAGAAGGTTCCGCCTGTTTTGGGCGAAGTAGACATCATCAAAGTGTTGCAATTAAAACCCGGAATTCAGTCTGGAGGAGAAGGAGTAACAGGTATTTTTGTGCGTGGCGGTGGTCCTGACCAAAACTTAATCGTACTTGATGAAGCCGTAATTTACAATGCCAGCCACTTGTTTGGGTTTTTTAGTATTTTTAATCCTGATATTGTCAATGCTGCGGAGTTGTACAAAGGGGCATTTCCTGTACAATATGGTGGTCGACTTTCGTCTGTGATAGATGTTAAATTGAAAGAAGGGAATAAAAACAAATTTGGTGCAAGTGGAGGTCTAGGTTTGATCGCTTCAAGGTTAACGGTAGAAGGTCCGATTCAGAAAGGGAAATCATCTTTTATCATCTCAGGAAGAAGAACTTATGTCGAACCATTCATTGATTATATCAACAACAAAAACAAAGACAAACCCGATTATGATATTATTCCCAATTATTATTTTTATGATTTCAATGCAAAAGCAAATGTTGAATTGGGCAAAAATGACAGGCTATTGGGTAGTTTTTACCTGGGTCGAGATGCTTTTAAATACCGAACCCGATCTAACTTCGATTTTATTTGGGGAAATACTACTGGTTCCCTGAGATGGAACCATGTATTTGGAAGCAAAATGTTTTGCAATACAAGTATGTATGTTTCCAATTACAGTTATGTCATCAAACAAAAATTTGAAACTTTTGACTTTCAGCTAGGCTCTTACATCACTGATGTTGCTTTCAAAACCGATTTTGATTATGCACCGAATAACAAACACGACATAAAATTCGGAGCTTATTTTACACAACATAATTTTAGTATTGGTAGGTTACAAGCCGGAACAACTGACGGAACCGTTAATTTTGAGGCAGGAAATAGGCTTGAGGCGCAAGATTTTGGTATTTATTTGGGCGATGAATTTGAAATTTCACCCAAATTGAAAGCTAATATTGGACTCCGTCTGTCTGGCTTTAGAAAAAATCAGGAAGGAGATTATTATTACATTACGCCCGAACCTCGTTTGGCAGTGAGGTATAAATTGTTGCCGACCATTTCCTTAAAAGCAAGTTATACCCGCATGATGCAGTACGTACATTTGGTAAGCAACTCGGGAGGAACCTTGCCCACTGATGTTTGGTATCCATCCAATAAATATGTAAACCCTGAAAGTGCGCATCAATTCGCCATCGGACCTTCTGCAAGTTTTTTAAAAGGAAAGTACAATATCAGCTACGAGTTTTATTACAAACGCATGTACAACCAAATGGACTTGCGTGATGGTGCCCAGATATTTTCTAATCCAAAAATTGAAGAAGAGTTTGTGTTCGGTGATGGCTGGACGTATGGAAATGAATTTTTTGTTGAAAAGAAAAAAGGCAAATTTACAGGTTGGGTAAGTTATACACTTTCCTGGAATTGGCGCCAGTTTGATCAAATTAACAAAGGATTACCTTTTAACCCAAGGTTTGACCAAAGGCATAACATCAATGTGGTGGGGATGTATGAATTGAGTAAAAGATTTACCTTGTCACTTACTTGGGTTTATGGTACCGGTAATGCTGTTACCTTGCCCCAGGGTAGAATTATGTTACAAAATATTCCAGGTGCAAATACAAATTTCGCCATTCCGGAATATATGCCCAGAAACAGTTACAGGATGGCTCCATACAGTAGGATGGATATTGCCTTTATATGGAAATTTGCCCCACGATGGGGAGAGTCTGATTTAACTTTTGCCGTGTACAATACCTATAACAGGTCAAATCCGTATTTTATATATTTCGAACCTGAAGCAACGGCCACAAAAAACAATTACAAATTTGTCGCCAAGCAGGCTTCTTTGTTTCCCATTATTCCAACGATAACCTATAACTTTAAATTCTGATGAACAGTAAGCCTGTTATCATAGCACTTTTATTGTTTTGCTTACTCAGTTGTAAGCTTGATAAAACTATTGAAGTTGTTTTGCCTCCTTATGAACCCAAGACTATGGTGGAATGTTATTTAGAGCCAGGAAAACCATATACTATTTTTTTAACCAAAAGTATCAGTTACTTTGACTCTTTGTATCCAAATGTAAATCGTGCCCAAATCACCATTAACTATAAAGGGAAAGTGGATACTTTAAAATACAATCCTTTCTTAGACTCCACAAGTTCGAAATTTTATTTGTATACGGCCGCCAAAATTGTTCCTAATGAATTTGATATTCCTTATACTTTAAATATTGTTGAAGCGGATGGTCAGGTAATTACCGGAGAAACCAGTCTGTTAGCTCCAGTGAAAATAGATACTATCCTATATACCTATAGCGATAAGTCTTCCGGAAATGTAAGTTTACAGGTCAGATTTCAGGATAACCATCAAACTGACGATTATTACCGTTTGTTGGTAAATCGAAATACTTTATTGGTGGATGCAAAAAATTCCGATGATCTTTATAACGATGTAAATTTACAAAGTACTAACTTGGAGTTGAAAGTAGAGGAACGCTTTGATAAAAATGATACTTTGATTGTAACATTGGCACATATCAGCAAAGCTTTTTATGACTTTTCCAAATCGGTACATCTAGCAGCAAAAGCCAATGGAAATCCATTTGTGCAACCTGCTGCCATTAAATCTAATGTGACGGGAAATGCACTCGGTATTTTCGCAGGTTATACGTATAGCAGAGACACCATCATTATTAAATAAATTGATTATGAAAATATTACTGATAGAAGATGAAGTAAAAGTTTCTGCATTTATTAAAAAAGGTCTAGAAGAGCAATCTTATGAAGTCGAAGTTGCTTTTGATGGTGCCATTGGAAAACGTTTGGCTTTGTACAACAAATACGATGTGTTGATCATGGACGTAAACATGCCTCAAATCAATGGCTTTGATTTGGCCAGAATATTAAGAGAAGAAGGCATCACTACGCCTATTTTGATGCTCACGGCTTTTGGTACCACCAATGATAAAATTGCTGGATTTGATGCCGGAGCAGATGATTACTTGGTAAAACCATTTGAGTTTAGAGAGTTACTTGCCCGATTAAAATCGTTGTATAAACGCTCAGGAGACCATGTTCAAAAAGGTAAAAAGTTAAGTATTTTAGACCTTGAACTGGATTTGGATGATAAATCTGTCAAAAGGGGTGGTAAAAAAATTGACCTCACCGCCAAAGAATTTTCCTTGCTTGAATATTTTTTAAGGAACAAAGGCAGGGTGATTTCAAGGGTTGATATTGCCGAAAAAGTATGGGACCTTAAATTTGATACAGGTACC
Organism: Bacteroidota bacterium; assembly: GCA_041169945.1. Taxonomy (GTDB): domain Bacteria; phylum Bacteroidota; class Bacteroidia; order Cytophagales; family UBA9547; genus CALPQG02. Next base: position 1,604 of record JBEAZU010000036.1, on the reverse strand, counting down.
AATGTGATTGATGTGTATGTCAACTTCTTAAGAAAAAAAATAGACAAAGACTTCGATAAAAAATTAATTCATACCATGGTGGGAATGGGTTATATCATGAAGGAAGAGTAGGTTTTTGTTTTTTAGTTGTCAGTATTTAGTTATCGGTTTAAAGTTCTTGTGAACATGGTTTCAGTAATGAATATTTATAATTAATCTATTCATTTTCCATGTGACTATCAAATGAATTAGGCATAATACTCAAATTTGATTTCCAAAACGCTAATTTTTTATTATTTTGCAAAACATAAATTGATTTGAGAGTTATAATTGGGTTAATTGTGTGTTTCTATATTTAGGCTACATTACTCTAAACTCTAAACTCTATACTCTAAACTCTAAACTAAAATAATGAAAGCATACGTATTTCCTGGTCAGGGGTCTCAATTCTCAGGAATGGGAAAAGACCTTTATGAAAGTTCTGAAAAAGCTAAAGCCTTATTTGATCAAGCCAATGAGATTTTAGGATTCAATATTACTGAAATTATGTTCCATGGGTCTGAGGAAGAATTAAAACAAACCAAAGTTACCCAACCTGCAATATTTTTGCATTCTGTAATACTTGCGGCCATCACGCCTGATTTTAAACCTGATATGGTTGCAGGACACTCATTAGGCGAGTTTTCTGCATTGGTAGCCAATGGTGTTTTGTCATTTGAAGATGGCTTAAAACTGGTTTACAAAAGAGCTTTGGCGATGCAAAAAGCCTGTGAAATTAATCCATCAACCATGGCGGCAATTTTAGGCTTGGAAGATGACAAGGTAGAAGAAATTTGTGCCAGCATTAAAGACGAAGTGGTTGTTGCTGCCAATTATAACTGTCCTGGTCAATTGGTGATTTCTGGATCAAACAAGGGTATTGAAATCGCTTGTGAATTGATGAAAGCTGCTGGTGCAAAACGTGCATTGCCACTTCCTGTTGGAGGAGCTTTTCATTCTCCATTAATGGAACCAGCTCGTGTAGAGTTGGCTGCTGCCATTAACAGCACCAGTTTTAGCAAACCATTATGCCCTATCTATCAAAATGTAACCGCTGCGCCATCAACTGACACAGAAGTAATCAAGAAAAACTTAATCGAGCAATTGACTGCTCCAGTGCGTTGGACACAAATTGTTCAAAATATGTTTACTGATGGTGCTACTTTGTTTGTAGAGTGTGGTCCGGGAAAAGTATTGCAAGGTTTAGTAAAGAAAGTTGCGAAAGAAGCTGAAACAGCAAGCGTATAATTTCAATTGTTATTTGGTTTAAGAATCAAATAAATTTCAATGATGTGTGCGCATCACAAAATAACCATTATGAACCTTGTTTCATGATGGTTATTTTTTTGCTTTATGAATTTTATCAATCAGGAATTTCAACTATTGATACAAGAAAATTCAGCCCTACAAACCATTGATTTATTTGGAGTATATGTCAAATACGGTTTTTTATTTCAAAAAACTTTAATTGGTGTTTCGAATTCTTTTTTATTTTACATTTTATAAATATTGAAAGTTTTTATGGTGTTTTATGGTTACTTATGGTTTCGAAGTAGAATGTAAGTAAACCGGGTTCACCTTTAAAA
>JBEAZU010000035.1:0-6872 GCA_041169945.1 Bacteroidota bacterium | reverse complement strand
TTCCAGCAATGCAGGGTCGCTCATTGCGTGCCAATATTTGATTCCTTTTTCCATCGTTCAGCGTATTATTAATGTATAATGTTGAGTTATGCCAACATGTAAACAAACATATTTATGCTGGCATATTCCGCCACAAACATACAAATTATTTATTAATGTTGGAAATTGGCAACAATAAAGTCAAAATCTATTAGATAAGCAATTGTAGCAAGACTACTTTTGTAACAGCTAACATATTATTCAAAAATTTATCAATTTCTGCTCTTCCGAATTTGCAATTCGGAAGCCCTATCGAAGGATTTTTAATCCGACACTTTACTATTCGATTGGAATTCTTGCGATACGGATTCGTACAAAGTATTAGGTATTAGGTACAAAGTATCAAGCACAATAACTCTACTCTTTCGAATTTGCAATTCAATGCCTTTTGGGGGCTTATCGGGTGAAAGTCGAATAGCGCTCAAAAGAAAATCCTCCACCTTATTTACATATACAATCGCATAACTATATTTGTGGTTATAAATTTTAAAACAACCATGTTCAAAAAACTACTTTCCGAAACTGCCTTGTATGGCTTAAGCAGCATGGTGGGTAGGGCGCTTAATTATTTACTCGTCCCATTTTATACCCATATTTTTGCACCAGCAGCTTTTGGAATTGTCACAGAACTGTATGCCTACATTGCTTTTTTGAATGTAGTATTTACTTATGGCATGGAGACCGCCTATTTTAGATTTGCGACCAAAGACAGTGTACAAAAAGATACTATTTATAATGTGTCCTTAAGTGCGATTTTGGCCTCCAGCGTATTGCTGGGAGCTTTACTGCTAATTTTTGCTCAACCCATCGCCGATGCATTGCACTATTCCGACCAAGCCTATTTGATTTCCTGGATTGCAGCCATCCTGGCCATCGACGCCATCGTGGCCATTCCTTTTGCAAGGTTAAGGTTAGAAGGGAAAGCCGCTTATTTTGCAGGAGCAAAATTGACCAATATCATGCTGAATATCAGTCTCAATTTCGTATTACTAGTGTACATTCCTGACCATTATCCTGATTCCTATTTCGGGAAACCTGATGTGGGTTATGTGTTTTTGGCCAATTTAATTGCCAACGCCATGTTGATTCCAATTTTATACCAATCATTTTTGGTGTTCAGGTTTAAGTTAGATCTCCATATCCTGAAACCCATGTTGCGTTATGCTTACCCATTGTTGTTTATGGGTTTGGCGGGGATGGTCAATGAGGTATTGGACAGGATATTACTGAAACAATTGTTGCCAGAAAACTTTTATCCAGGCATTTCAACCTTGGCAGCAGTGGGTATTTATGGAGCCTGTTATAAACTGTCTATCTTTATGTCGCTTGCGATACAGGCATTTCGGTACGCTTCTGAACCCTTCTTTTTTGCGAGATCTCAAGATAAAAATGCGCCTGATTTGTATGCGAGGGTCATGCATTGGTTTGTGATTGTATGCGCTTTTATCTTTTTACTGATTAGTATCAATGTAGACACCTTGCAATATATATTACGACAAGCATCCTACCGTAGCGGTTTAAGTGTAGTGCCCGTGTTGCTGTTGGCTAATTTATTTCTTGGTATTTATTATAATTTGTCGGTTTGGTATAAATTAACAGATAAAACCTATTTCGGCACTATTTTAACGGCAGTAGGCGCCAGCATCACCTTAACCTTTTTGTTTTTATTGATTCCCATATTTGGCTATTTGGGCGCTGCTTATGCTACCTTAATTTGTTATGCAAGCATTGCGGCGCTGAGTTATTATTATGGTAATAAATATTTTCCTGTACCTTACCAAGTTGGTCCTGCCTTGTTGTATATTGGCCTCGCTTGTGGACTGGTATATTTTCAAAAATATGTAGTGATTCAAAATCAATACGTAGCTTTTTTTGTAGCCAATTTATTCTTATTGCCTTTTGTTGTATTGGTCTACTTGAAAGAAAGAAAAAATAAAATGCCACAATAATTCCTATGCGCATATATTCCATTTGCATTTTTAATAAAAAATATGCTTTTTCGAAAAAGAATTGAACCAACAAGGATGATCGTAAAGGTAATTAACCAATCTAAGCACCAACTCCCTGACTACCAAACCGCTTTGGCTGCTGGCATGGATTTGTGTGCTAATCTCTCTGAAAATATAGTGCTCCAACCGTTGGGTAGAATTTTGATTCCCACCGGTTTGTATATGGAAATTCCAGCAGGATACGAAGCCCAAATCAGACCAAGAAGCGGACTAGCTTTCAAACACGGTATCACCGTTTTAAACAGCCCAGGAACCATAGACGCTGATTATCGTGGGGAAATAAAAGTGTTGTTGGTAAACCTTTCTGCCCATGATTTCGTAATAACCGACGGTGAAAGAATTGCCCAAATGGTGATTGCTGCACATGCGCGCGTTCAACTTCTTGAAGTCGTACAAATTGACGAAACCAAAAGGGGAGAAGGCGGTTTTGGAAGCACCGGTAAATAGTGTTGAGTTTTTAATGTTGAATGTTGAGTATTTTCAACTTTCTTTCATAAACTCTTTCATAAAAAAAAGTATCAAAATTATAATTCAATCAAACCAATCAAAACATGAGAATTATTGTTCCGATGGCAGGCATGGGCAAACGTATGCGCCCGCACACCCTTACTGTTCCTAAACCATTAGTACCTATTGCAGGAAAGCCAATTGTTCAACGTTTGGTAGAAGACATCGCCAAAGTGTGTGGTGAACAAGTAGACGAAGTCGCTTTTATTATTGGTAAATTTGGAAAAGAGGTTGAAGCTAAATTAATCAAGATTGCTGAATCTGTTGGCGCAAAAGGAACCATTTATTACCAAGAAGAAGCATTAGGAACTGCACACGCAATTTATTGTGCCGAAAAATCAATGGATGATAAAGTGGTCGTTGCTTTTGCTGACACACTTTTTAAGGCTGATTTTCAATTAGATACGAACCAAGAAGGTATTATTTGGGTTCAAAGCGTAGAAGATCCTCGTCCGTTTGGCGTAGTGAAATTAGATGCTGCCGGCAATATTACTGATTTTGTAGAAAAGCCAGAAACATTTGTGTCTGACTTGGCCATTATTGGTATTTATTATTTCAAAGATGGCGCAAACCTGAGAAAAGAAATCAAGTATTTGTTAGACAATGATATCAAAGACAAAGGGGAATATCAAATCACCAATGCCCTTGAAAACATGAAAAACAAAGGCCTAAATTTTACCCCAGGCAAAGTAACCGAATGGTTAGATTGTGGGAATAAAGATTCAACGGTGAATACCAACCAACGTTATTTAGAGTACATCAAAGATACGCCGCTTGTCGCTTCTTCTGCGAAACTCGAAAACTCGGTGCTTATTCAACCGGTATACATTGGCGAAGGTGTCGTAATTAAAAATTCAGTAGTGGGGCCTCATGTTTCAATCGGAAATAAATCTGTGATTGAGGGCACTATTATCACCAATAGTATTGTTCAAGAAAATGCTACCATAAAAAATGCCAATATTAGCAACTCAATGTTGGGTAATTTTGCTACTTTTGAGGGTAAATCAGTCGACCTAAGTGTAGGAGACTTTAATGTTTTCAAAGCATAAATCAACATGAACCAAAATAGTCGCTGTTTAGCGCTAATTTTATACAGCTGTTTGTTATTGGGTGCCCATGATATGGGTGCCCAAAACTTTTTTAAATGGTTTAAAAAAACGAACAAAGAAAGCATTGAACATCGCTTGGAGGCCGAGGGCTTTTTTATCGAAGGCAATAAAGAATTTAACCTCGACAACTACAACAAAGCTTTACCACTTTTCGAAAAAACATTGACTATGCAGCCTAAAAGCGCTGCCACCAATTTTAAAATAGCCGAATGTCTTGCCAAATTAGGCAACACTACCCAAGCCATTAGTTTTTCAAAAAATGCCTTAGCCTTAGATCCTCATAATAAATACTATTATGTGCTTTTGGCCGAACTATACGAAAGTAAAAAACTTTTTCCTGAGGCCATTGAGGTCTTAGAAAGGTTGTTGAAAACCGATAACCATTCCAATGAGTTTTATTTTGACCTGGCAGCCCTTTATGCTTATAGCAATAAAATGCAAGAAGCCATTGATGTGCTCGACAAAGCAGAAAATATTTATGGCATTTCTGAAGAAATGACAATGCAAAAACAACAGTTGTATCTTAAAATCAATAAGCTAGACAAAGTAATTGAAGAGGGTCAAAAACTGATCAATGCTTTTCCTAGTGAAAACAGGTACAAACTTGAACTGGCTGAAATCTTAATCAACAACGAAAAAATTGAATTAGCGGCTTCGATTTTAAAGTCAGTGCTTGACAATGACAACGATGAACCTTTGGCCAGGCTTTTATTGTGCGATTTGTATAAAGCCAAAGGAGATAACAAAAGGGCAGAGGAAGAGCTCGAACTCGCCTTTCAAAATATTCGTTTAGCGAGTGATGATAAAATTAACATGATTGTTGATTTGGTGAATAGTGGTGCCGATGAGGAAACCAAAACAAAAAGCTTGAAATTAGCCACCATCACCGCCAAAGTTCATCCGGAGGATGCCAAGGCTGTTGCTGTTTTAGCAGACATGCTTTTGATCAATAACAAGAAAAAAGAAAGTTTGAACGAATACCTCAGGGCGTTAAAACTCAATAGCGGGGTATTTAAAATTTGGCAACAAGCGATAACCATCGACGCTGAACTTAATTTGACAGATAGTTTAATCAAACATTCTGCCCAAGCCATTGAATTATATCCCAACCAGGCTTTGGCTTGGTTTTATAATGGCACAGGCAATTTGCTCAAAAAAGACTATACTAAGGCCGTTTACAGTTTAGAAGAAGCTAAAAAATTAGGTCGTGACCAAGACCTCTTGCTTGGTCAAGTGAATGCGCAATTGGGCGATGCTTATAATGGCTTAAAAAATTATCCCAAATCTGATGCGGCTTACGAAGAAGTGCTGCGCAAAGATGCTGACAATTACCATGTCTTAAATAATTACAGCTACTTCTTATCCTTAAGAAAAGAAAAACTAGATTACGCCAAACAACTTTGTCAAAAGGTAATTGAAGCCTATCCCGATGAGCCTACTTATCTAGATACCTATGGTTGGATTTTGTATGTGATGAAAGATTATGATGGTGCAAAAGTATACTTAGAAAAGGCCATGACTAAAACTGAAAATGGAGCCATTACAGAACATTATGGTGATGTATTGTTTCAAATGGGTCAAAAAGAAAAAGCCTTAGAATATTGGAAAACGGCAAAAAAACAAGGCGATACCAGCGAATGGATTGATAAAAAAATAACAGACAAAATTTTATATGAATAGGCTACTCCTCTCTTTGATGGCAGCAAGCATGTTTTTATTTGCCTGTAGAAAACAACCTGCCATCAGTACTGTTACTGAAAAAGTGATTAAAAAAGATACCATCATTCCGATGGATGAAATTTGTATACACAATTTGGAGTATACTACTTTTAGTGCTAAAGCCAAAGTGGATTACAATGATGGCCAAACCAATGTGAGTGCTAATCTTAATATTAGAATTAAAAAAGACAGTTTAATTTGGTTGTCGGGTTCTATGTTGGGTTTCGAAGGCATTAGGGCCATGATTTCCAAAGATTCTATATGGTATATCAATAAGCTTGAAAAATCATATTCGGCGTATAGTATTCAAGAATTAGGTCAAAAACTGAATATTGATTTATCTTTTGACATCATGGAAGCGCTGTTGGTTGGCAATACACCTTTAGTTCAAAGGCTAAAAGACAAAGTAAATAGGCAAGATTTGATTGTAAGCTTAACCCAAACAGAAAATGCCCTTACCATCAATAATCAAATTAATATTGCGAATTGCAAACTTGAAAAATTAGACGTCAAACAAAATGATGGTTATGGTAGTGCAGAAATTAATTTTGCCAATTTCAATAGCCTTAACAATATGCTTTTTGCTTATAGCAATGCCATCAATATTAATTATACTGATTTAACTGGTCCGCATCAAACCCACATGGTGATTAACCACAATAAGGTCGATTTAAATGATGTAAGCCTTAAATTCCCATTCAATATTCCTAATAGATATGTGCGTAAATAAGATTGTATTCCTTTTATTTGCGGTGCTCACAATGGCGACGTTTAATACGTCAATGGCTCAAAAATCTAGAGGGGAATTAGAGCGAGAGAAAAAAGAAAACTTGCGAAAAATTGAAGAAGCCAATAGGATTTTGGAGGAAACCAAAAAACAGAAAAAAACATCTGTTGGTCAACTCAATGCCATCGCAAAGAAAATTCAGACCAGTGAAAAACAATTGAAAATTATTGCAGAAGAAATTAACCTTCTCGATAGTGAAGTACAACATATTGAAGTCAACATCACTACCCTACAACAAGATTTAGAAAACCTAAAAACGGAATATGCTGCCATGGTTTTCGCTGCTGCAAAAGCCAATAATAGCTACGATAAACTCACTTTTATATTTGCCGCTAAAACATTTTCTCAAATGGTTATGCGTCTTAAATACATGACACAGTATGCTACTGAACGCAAAAAGCAAGCGGAGCATATTCGTAGCCTTTCTTCTGAATTGGGCCAAAAGAAACATGAAATCATCCATAAAAAACAAGAAAAACTTGGCCTCAAAACTGTTCAGCAAGTTGAAAATACCAACTTGTATGTGTTGAAAGACGAAAAAAGTAAAGTCGTCAAAGAATTATCCCAAAAAGAAAAAGAGGTAAAACAAGATCTTGAAGACAAAAAACGCTCGGTTCGAAAACTAGATATGTTGATTGCCGATATGGTGCGCAAAGAAATTGAACGCAGTCGTAAAGCGGCAAGTGGAGGCAAAGAAACCGC
>JBEAZU010000034.1:0-6763 GCA_041169945.1 Bacteroidota bacterium | reverse complement strand
TCAGATGCAACGAGCCCATATACGTTCACCTGGAGCAATGTGGCTGACGGCACTTATAGTATTACCGCAAAAGCTTACGATAATTTGACTGCAACAACAACTTCTACGGCTGTAAGCATTTTGGTAGGAAATCAAAACCCTACAGTATCAATCACCTCCCCTTTAACTGGAGCGATGTTTTCGCAACCAGCTTCTATCACCATCAATGCCACGGCAACAGATCCTGATGGAACGATTTCCATGGTAGAATTTTACAATGGGCTAACGCTTTTAGGCACAGACAACACCTCGCCTTATGCCTATATTTGGACAGGCGTAACTTCAGGCACCTATGCATTGACCGCCAAAGCCTATGACGACAAAACAGGAATAGCCACGTCAAGCATCGTTTCAGTAACGGTAGGCAATCAAGCGCCGGAAGTATTGATCACCACTCCTACCACTGGTTCAAGTTTTGGAACTCCTGCAAGTATTACGATCAATGCCTTGGCTTCTGACATTGATGGCAGCATTACCAAAGTAGAATTTTATAATGGTGCTACTTTGTTAAATTCAGATGCAACAAGCCCGTATGACTATACTTGGGCAAGTGTGGCTATTGGGAATTATACCATTACTGCCAAAGCCTATGACAATGGAGGTTTAACCACCAGTTCAGCAAGTATTAATGTTGCTGTAAACAGTGGTTGTTCGGCTGCGGCCTGGAATGGAGCGACGACCTATTTGGGGGATGCAGGATTGGGCGGGACCAATGGTGAAATTGTTTCCTATAATGGCCACCAATACAGGGCTAAATACTGGACAAAAGGCAATACGCCCGGAGGTGCTGAATGGACAGATTTAGGCGCTTGTGCTGCGCCAAATCAATCTCCAATTGCAAGCATTACTTCTCCAGCCAACAATGCAACGTTTACTACACCGGCAAACATTGCCATTGCTGCGACAGCAACAGATGCTGATGGCACTATTGCTAAAGTTGAATTTTACCAAGGCAGCACTTTGATGAGTATTGACAATACATTTCCTTATGCTTTCAATTGGACCAATGTCGCGATTGGAACGTATCAAATTACAGCTGTAGCGACGGACAATACGGGAGCGTCAAGTACGTCAAATCAAGTGAGGGTGGTCGTAAATGTGCCGATCCAAAATCCTGTATTGACCATTACTGCACCAGCAAACAATGTGATAGCAGAAGTTGGCAGTGTGATGACCATCAGCGCTACGGCCTCAGATCCTGATGGTACTATTTCAAAAGTGGACATTTATGATGGACTAACCTTATTGAATTCATTGACAAACGCTCCATACACATTCGACTGGAGCAATGCATTGACAGGCACACATGCCATCACAGTAAAAGCCACAGACAATTTGGGTGGCACAACGTCAGGCAGTGTTACGATTTATGTGAAAGCTGCCGATTGTAATGCGGTATTATGGTCTAATGCAAGCAGTTATGCTATCGGTGATATAGTAGCCTACAACAACCTTCAATATGCAGCTTTACAGGCCAATACCACCACAATCCCCCTTGGGAATGCCGCCGTGTGGATAGACTTAGGCGCATGCAAAACCATTACCATGGTGAATCAAAATGATCTTTATAAATTAACCAAAGTGTACCCAAACCCTAATGAAGGTAAATTTGCCATCAATTTTATAGGAGAAGAAATGCATCACTTTAGTTATACCATAGAAGACATAAAAGGTAGTCAAGTAATGCAAAAAGAAGGCATTTCATTGGCAGCGAATGCAGCAGAACTCATTGAGTTACCTTCAGGAGCATCAGGAACTTATATGTTAAAAATGACCATCAATCATCAAATTTATATACACAAAATAGTCGTGCAGGCGAAACCTACAATGAAATAACTTTTAAAATGGGATAGCAATCAATTCATGCTTACCATCAATGTATTTTAAAACTTGTATCCCCTTAAAAGTCCTCTTAAAATTCGTTTTTTGAGGGCTTTTTATATTTTCACCATGCAAAATTTAAAAATATTCATTTGACTTCCTTTAAAATTTAAAAGGTAAATTTATAGCCAATTCAGACAATAATTTAAAAGAATAACTTATCATTGCAATATTGAATTGCAATCTTTATTGCAGTGAAAAAAATCAAGTATTGTTACGTAAAATCATTTTTGTAATGAAAAAATACTGTTGTGCTATTTTTATATTACTGCTGTTCAGTGCTTGTGCACCCAGTAGGTTTGTAAAACCATTATCAAAAGGAGAAAAAGCAATCAATGTTAGCCTTGGAGGACCATTAATTGCATTTAGTGGTTTGGTAATTCCTATACCACTCACCACCATTACAGGAGGTTATGGTTTAACCCAAAACACTACTATTTTTGGTTCATGGCACACCACTTCAGCCCTATTTCAAACCGGACAAACGGAAATTGGCATTGTAAAACAAATCATTTCACAAAAAAACTTTATTCCAGCCCTTAGTACAAATGTGGTAGGTAATTTTATATTCAACAAAAATCATTTCAACGTTTACCCTCAAGTAGATATCAATGCGTATTGGCATTACCTACAAAAGAAAAACTTCTTTTATATAGGAATCAATAATTGGTTTGAGCTTCAACAAACCAGGACTCATCAAGAAACCCAAACAGACCATTGGCTTTTATCGCCTCAAATTGGGCATACCTTTGTGCACAATACCTGGCAATTCACCTTAGAATGCAAATATGTAGCCCTCAATAAAAGCCATGAAAATTTAATAGTAGACTATAAAAGCACCTCTACCATGGGTGCTATAGGCTTGTATTTTGGCATTTCTAAAAAATTTTAGCAAACCTCAGATGAAAATCAGAAACAAAATCATCCTACTTGGTGTAGGCATTACGTTGATAGCTTGCTCACTCCAAAAAACAAACAACACAGCTATATCAGCACCAGAATCTAGCGTAAAAAATAGCAGCAATACCAATCAAACCCCATTGTCGGAAGCGGATAGTCTTGACCTTAAAATTGGCCAAATGATTATGGTGGGCATTAATGCGAGAACCGCCATCAATGTCGGAGACACCTTACTTAAAGAAGTAGCCAAAGGTAAAATGGGCGGTATTATTATTTTCGAAAAAAACATCAACCCCATCAATGCAAAAGAAAATCTAAAAAAACTTATTGCAGACATTCAATTGTCAGCTAAAATACCATTGATGGTAAGCATAGATGAAGAAGGAGGAAAAGTACATCGTTTAAAAGAAAAATATGGTTTTGTAAAAATGCCCTCTGCAGCCTATTTAGGTAATTTGGGTCACACAGATTCTACCAGCTATTATACCAATATTTTGGCGGCACAACTGGCCGACTTAGGCATTACCCTTAACTTTGCCCCTGATGTTGATTTAGCAAGTAACCCAAACAATCCGGTGATAGCAAAAGTAGGCAGAAGCTATTCCGCTAATCCCGAAATCGTTTCACAACATGCCATGGCAAGCATAGACGCACATCACTCCCACGGTGTTAAAACCATTTTAAAACATTTCCCAGGACATGGTTCTTCCACCACTGATTCTCATTTAGGCATTACAGATGTCACCAACCAATGGAAATTCATGGAAATAACGCCCTATTACAACATTATAAAAGCCAATACATGTGATGCCATCATGACGGCACATATTATCAACTGCCATTTAGATACGGCATGTTTACCTGCCACCCTATCCAAAACCATTGTCAACGACATGCTAAGAAAAATGTTAGGCTACAATGGTGTGGTATTTTCTGATGACATGCAAATGTTTGCCATCAGCAAAAATTATGGTTTAGACAATGCCATCAAACTTTCTATTAATGCAGGCGTAGATGTTTTACTTTTCGGAAATCAAGTAAATCCACAAGACAAAATTTCAGCCTCAGAAGTACATCTTAAAATAAAAAAACTTGTCAAAACTGGAGAAATCAGTATTGATAGAATCAATGAATCCTACCAACGCATCATTCGTTTAAAAGCAAAAAAATAATTGAGTATCATTTTATGCATCATCTCTACTTTTTTCATCGATTAAACATAACCATTTATCGATAAAAAAGACCATCAACAAAGCAACCAAAACCACTAACACTATACTAATGAACACATTAACAAACATCAACATGATTTAAACTTTGTTAGGCGATATTGTTGTTAAAAAAAAACTAATTCAGCCATTTTAACGTATTGATTTTAAATTTAAATACGAACACAATGACGTCCGAAAGTATCCCCTACAGCGAAAACATTATTGATCTTGATTTTATTGCAAAATCAATCAGTGACGACAAATCGGTCATCAGAGAAATCCTAAGCTTGTTCAAAGAAATGGCGAGTGACTATGAAAGCAAAATGAAAAATCCTTTACAGGAGAAAGATTTTGAAGCAATATTTCAAGCGACACACAATTTTGGGTCTTCCTGTAAAATGCTAGGTTTCGACAAATTGTTCAATATTGTAAAAGAAACAGAAAACCTTGCCTTCAGCAAATCACAATTTGAACAGATTCAAGACAACTTTCTAGCATCACAAAAATGCCTCAATATCATTAATCCTGAAATTGATAAAATACTAAACCATTAATCCTTTAAGATCAACAACCAACATGAATAGTTACCCTAAAATATCGGTATTAATTGTAGAGGACAATAAAATGTATGCCTTAAAGCTGAAAAGTTGGCTGCATTTTTTAGACATCAATACGATACAAATTGTTGATTCCTTAGAAGATGCCATTGTCACCATTGAGCAATCAAACCCTCATATAATTTTGCTCGACAATTATTTGCCTTCACAAAAAGGCGTGGATGCAATTACTTATATTAAAAAAATATCTCCTCAATCGTCCATTATTCTCATTTCTGCCAACTTCAGCATAGATGACATTGCTACTGCCATACAAAATGGCGTGGACCATATATTTGACAAAAACACCACCGAAAAAGAGGCGTTTAAAATCATTATTGATAAAATTATTCTCAGTAAAGAAAAAAAAATATCCTTTTGGGACCGTCTTAAACTATTTAGAAACAATGAGAATGCGTCCAAAAACAAAAACATTGCCATCGTGGAAGACAATAAAATGTTTTCCTTCTTTTTAACTTGGTCCTTAAATCAACTCGAGCATGAACACAATGTAAACGTGTTTTCAACTGCGGCGGAATTTTATGTATACTTAAAAAACAACCATCCTGACCATGTATTTCTTGATTACCATTTGCCTGATAGCAATGGGGAAGAAATTATAAAACACATCAAAGCAACTAATCCAGTAGCAAACATCACGATAATTAGTAGCCAAACAGATACCGATACGGCATTGAAATTAAAAGCCTTAGGAGTAAATAATTATTTTATCAAAGATGAGAATGCCAAAGTGAATTTCAAAAAAGTAATTAGCGAATTAGATTTATAAATCATTCAACACATTTAACCCAACCCAAATGGTCATTATAAAGTTTTTTCTTTCCTCGAGATAAAAAACTTTACAATGACCATTTTGGGTATATCAACACATTGCTATTGTTTTAATTTTCCTGTAGCACCAATAGCGGGAGATGGGTATGAAAGGGCATGATGGTGGTATTGTCACGGTGAAAAATAGCCTCAAAAGATTCAGAATGCTTATGCATCATTACTAAACAATCGGAATGAACAAAATCAACAAAATTATTAATTTCTTCAAGAATTTCTTTTTCTTCAGAAAAAGTTAACACATGTTCAATTTTACAGATACCTACTTCGCAGAACACATCCTCCATCATTAATTTAATTTGGTTAAATTTTTCTACATCAACGTATGACTTACCAAATACAAATAATTGAGGTTTAAATACTTCACAAAAACATTTCAACTCTAAAAACACTTGAGTAGGCGTTTCATGAATGTAATTATAAGCAAATACACATTTCTCAATTGATTTAAATTTTGCCTCTTGTGGAATTACCAAAACAGTATTTTTAATGGCTTGAATTACAGAAATCACATTACTTCCAATGAGCATTTCCTTAATTTTATTTACACCAGAAATCCCCATGATGATATAATCGAGGTCATATTTTTCTGTCATTTTTTGAATACCATCGACTACCGTCCCATTAAATTGATAACATTCAATAGTTACATCAACATATACATCTCGAATATGACCAGCTAACTCATTATTAAATTCTCCCAAAGACACCTTTTCTAATTCTTCACCCAAAACCACCAATGGTAAAGATGACAATAAAAAAGGGCGATGGTAAGCATGAAATAAAATAATTTTTGCCTGGATATGGCATGAAAAATCAAGGGCATAATTGGTGGCATTGGTGGCAACGTCTGAAAAATCAGTGGGTATAAGTATCGTTTTCATAGTAAAATATTTACATCTAAAAATTTAATACACTACATACAAATAATTCTACTTTAACACATTAGCTTAAGGTTGCTCTTTATAATATCGATTGATGTCTTTTTGCCTTTTTTGATGCCTTCTTTCTATTTTTACTGCTATTGATAAAGGCTTCAATTCTTCAAGGTAATCTACTATTATCATATCTCTTATATCTCTGTATGATAATAGTGGCATTTCGTTTTGATGTTCTAATTTTTCCATCGTTAAAAAGGCTAATGCCATTATACTTAGTGCAATATGATGATTCCATGCTAACCATCCTCTTACTTGGTAATCGCACATCCCTATATTTTGCTTTGCCTCTCTAAATGATTGTTCGATATAATATCTTGTGCTCTGATATTCTGCGAGTTGCTTTACT
>JBEAZU010000033.1:0-3348 GCA_041169945.1 Bacteroidota bacterium | reverse complement strand
GTAAGGTCGTGTAAATTTAAGAATATTAATGCAATTTAGCATTTATAAATGGGCTCTAAGTGAATACGCAAATGAATAATATCGATGCTGCCATTACCGCAACCTTTGGCAACAAGCTAAGACTTAGGATCAGTGGGATATGTATACAAAACAATCAGATTTTATTGGTAAAGCATCATTCCATAAATGAAACAGGAATTTTATGGGCGCCACCTGGAGGAGGAATGCAATTTGGAGAGTCGGCAATAGCAACCCTTGAAAGAGAGTTTTTGGAAGAAACAGGCTTAAGGATTAAGGTGGGCAAATTTTTATTTGTGAATGAATATTTTGAAGCCCCCTTACATGCAGTAGAACTGTTTTTTGAAGTTTCACTTATAACAGATAAGATAAGTAAAGGCATTGATCCAGAACTAGGTCAAGACCAAATCATCACTGATGTTCAATTTATATATTGGCATGAAATCAAATATGGCAATCCCAAAAACTACCATAGTTGTCTTCATCAAATACATGCATTGGAAGATTTATTACAATTAAATGGCTATTATCAACATTTCAATCCCTAAACATTCGAGCCTGATAAAGACGCCATAAAAATTTGCAGTAACAATTGTGCACAAATTCTGTATATTTGCTTTACAACTAAAAAATTGGAACAGCCTACTTCATATATTATCCCAACAATCAAAATTGTTGACGAAGACTTTAATTTAGTCTTAGCGGAAGCGCATGAATTGTCCATACTTATTGGTACGCAACAAATAAGTTTTGCGGTAATCGACCCCATGAGCTATCGATTACATTGGCTAGAAACCTTCAACTTTGACGAAAATTTAAAACCTGAGCAGCTTCTATCGCATCTTGCTTTACTGTTTTCTCAAAACAATGCCTTAAAAAACATGTTTTGGAAAACCATTAAAATTGGTTTTGTGCATCAAAAATCAACCTTAGTACCTGAGTCACTTTTTGATGAAGCGTATTTGGTCAATTATTTCCAATTGAATTGTGTGTTTCATCCAGATACAGAACAAATCCTAACACATAAACATAAGAATGCCGCCATCATCAATTTGTTTGCGGTAGATACATTATTGTTAGATTTCTTAAAAGCACATTATTCTTCCAAAAAAATAGCCTTCCTACACTTGGGTAGCGCCATGATAGAAGGCCTATTGCATGATGAAAACAGCAGTGCCATACCCACTATTTTCATCAATCTCAATCCTGAAATAGCTTCCTTTGCAGTCAAAAACGGCAATAATTTGGCCTATTTCAACAGTTTTCATGTCAAAGATTTTAAAGATTTACTATACTACACTTTGTTTATTGCGGAAGAGTTTGGGTTTAGCCAAGAGAATTTAAAAGTCGCGGTATGGGGCAATACCGGTTTAGAGCAATCGTATGTACTTGCGTTAAGAGAATATGTTCACCTGGTTGAACTAGGCGATAAACCAAAAGGCTTATCGGCCAGTTACATGTTTTCGGATATCCCTAAACACCAATACTTTGATTTGTTGTCCATAACTTTGTGTACTTAGCCAATTTAGACCATAAATAAAAAAATAGCTCACCCTATTAGCAGTCAACAATACCAAACCCATAGCTTTTCAACACATGACAAAAATTGCCTTATTCCCTGGATCATTCGACCCTTTTACCAAAGGACATGAAGACATCGTATTGAGAGGAACACAATTGTTTGACAAGGTAATTATTGCCATTGGAAACAATTCTACCAAAGAACGCCATTTTCCAATTGCCATGATGGTTGACAAAATTAGTGCGACCTTCAGCAATCACCCGTCTGTAGAAGTAGTAAGTTTCAAAGGGCTTACCTCTAATTTTGCGAAAGAAATGAATGCCAATTTTTTATTAAGAGGCCTTAGAAACACCACCGATTTTGAGTACGAAAACACCATTGCGCAAGTAAATGCACATTTGAATAAAAACCTTGAAACAATATTTTTAATTACGTCTCCCTCTCTGGCTTATATTAGTTCTTCTATCGTAAGAGAACTCCATAAATTTGGTGGGGATGTTAAACCATTTTTACCGTATGCCTTAGAAGAGTAGTGCATATTATCAGGAATTCACATTTTTTAATCGTATTCGCATACGATTAAGCCATCCTATTTTACTTTTCTGTAAAAATATTTTATCCGTTAAAAGTTCAAACATTCCCTTTATTCCTTGAATTTTACAATAAAAAAAATTGTGAAACGACTTTCATCACCATAAGGTTACATGAACTTAATGATTTTTATCAAATTTTATTATACATTTGTAAATAGGTAAATCTATTTACATTAAAATATTATTTAAAAAATCATGTCAAAGCAAAAATTATTTAGACCGATTGTAATTTTATTACTCGTACTTGGAAGTACTTCCATAGCATTTTGTGGAACCCCTATTCCACCAGCAAGTGTACCTTTAGACGGTGGTCTTTTCTTATTGATTGGCGCAGGCGTAATGGTTGCCGTAAAAAAAGTATTTTCCAAATAAGCTAGAAGTGACCAATTAACTGTCAAAAACACATTTTTACGAAGTTTTTTCACTTAGCCATTATAAGAACAATTTCATATTATTGATATTTAGTCACAACAATGGCAATCTCTGCAAAGGGATTGCCATTGTTGTTTATATTTTAGAGCAATAGCGATAAAGTACTCGAATGACAATTCAATAGGCTAGGATAGCTGATTATTTACTATCCTTATTTTTGACGAGATAAATAATAAACCCAATAAGCAATGCTATAACAAGCAATATTGGATGTTCAAAAATATTTTTTAAGCCGTTAGCACTCATAGACTATTTTAGTTTTTTAAATTAATTTAACCCCTTGTAGCCGCCTAAGCTATTGGTCTTTTCTCAATATACTTTGGGTTTGGTATAGGTTGAGAATAAAATATAAACACTGACTGTAACGAATAAACCTCCGAACCATTTGCTTGTCAATAGGGCCCCGAAGACTTTTACAATCAGAAATACGATGCCTGAACGCCTGTTAGTACCATACGCAAATGTTTTTTCAGCCACCGCTTGCGTATCTACTTGTAGATTGCTGGTAAAGAATATGATAAAGGCTGCTGCCACCAAGATTAAAATGGCAATGGCAGTATTGCGTATTTTAGAATCAAGAGAATTATTGTTTAAGTCCAATTGTTTTGTGTTTTATAATAATGAAATAAAGGGCAGGGATACCCAAAAACAAATACCAAAATTTCATCAACTCATGTATAAACGCTTTGTAAGTTGGCTCCAATGATTCTCCTGCTATTGCAAGGTAAGCCTTATTGATGTCTTTCCTGTACCAGACCAAATGTTTGGCCAATAATTGTTTGG
>JBEAZU010000032.1:0-6852 GCA_041169945.1 Bacteroidota bacterium | reverse complement strand
TATCCGTGAAAATTCGCCAAATCCGTATCATCTGCGTGCCATTTATTTATTCTTTTAAAGCATAAATAAAAATTGAACACAGATTGAGCAGCTTATGCGGATAAACGTTGATTGTGCATCTTCCATTCATTTAAATAAATCCACAATTTAAATGCGTTTGCCCTGAAGTCATGTGCATGACATTTCTTTTTGTAGGGAATAATTGTTATTTTTGAAATTAGAAAATTTTCGTCGATTCGAAAATAATCGTTATGGGCAATGGTTTGCCCCAAAACAATAAAGTATGGGTTTTAAAAGGTTATTATTGATTCTTATTTGTTCACTCTCTACGATGG
This sequence comes from Bacteroidota bacterium, assembly GCA_041169945.1. Classification (GTDB taxonomy): domain Bacteria; phylum Bacteroidota; class Bacteroidia; order Cytophagales; family UBA9547; genus CALPQG02. The sequence goes on along the minus strand of JBEAZU010000032.1, from coordinate 6,517 downwards.
TGTGTGCATTTGCGCAACCAGGTAAAAGAGGCAACAGTGAATTTTTAAATATCAAAACACCTGACATTAGCCCTGTAGAAGCCGATACCAATATTATTCATGAAGATGAAGGGGATGAATTTGATGATTATTCGGATGCTTCTAAATCTGTTTTTGATCCTAGAAAAAAACTTACCATCACGTCAGAAGACACCACCTCGATTGCTGATGGGGAAATCAGTATTGTAGAAGTGGCAGAAGAAATGAAGCTCGATTGTGTATGGGTGAAAATTTCTGAACATTATGCCGTTTGGGATTCTAGAAGTGTGAATCCTTACCGTATAGATCATTCGAGGTTCAACGACACCGTTCAAATTGTTTTATATGATTCTACCCAAGGGCGTTATTGGTCTGTGCCAGTTAAAAAAACCGAAGTAACCAGTGATTTTGGCACCAGGAAATACCGTTGGCATTACGGTACCGATTTAGAATTAGACATTGGCGATTCTATATTTGCCGCATTTGATGGGATTATCCGAATCAGTAAATTCGATGCCGGTGGTTATGGCAATTATGTGATGGTGCGTCATTATAACGGATTAGAAACCCTTTATGGCCACTTGATTAAAAGTTTGGTGGAAGTTGGCCAATATGTGAAAGCGGGCGAACTGATAGGTTGGGGCGGTAACACAGGTCGAAGCACTGGTCCTCATTTGCATTATGAAGTTCGGTTTGAAGGCTCCGCCATTGATGCTGAATATTTCTATGACTTTGAAGAAGAACAGCTGATCAGCAGAATTTGCTTGATTACCAAAGATAATTTTCAATACCTCAACAGGGCTAGAAAAGTATATTCGCACAAAGTTGGTCCTGGCGATACCATTTCAGAAATCAGTAGAAGATTCAAAATTCCTGCTTCTCGTTTATGTAAAATGAACGGAATAAGCATGAGAACCACCTTAAAAGTGGGAAGGAAATTAAGGATTAGGTAGTTATTGTAGTTGCCCTACTTCTTTTTTTTAATGGTATTCTTTCCTGTAAATCCCCCTTTTATTGTGGCAACAAATACAACCAAATCATTCTGGAGAGCCTAAAATTGCGCATAGAAAGCAAAAATATAAGGGCAATTATACTGCCTACTACAGTTAAAGTGGGCATGTTTGGGGCAATTAATTGAAGACAAAAAAATAAAATAACACCTTCTATTAAACTCAATCCATAACTTACAAACATAGCGCCTTGGTAAAAACCTGGTTCACGTTCGTAGTGGTAGCCACAATTTTCACAAGCCGTTTTCATCTTGGGTACAAGTGCAAAAACATGGCTTGATGGATAAAACACTTTACTGTTTCTACATTGGGGACATTTTTCTTGCACGATGGCTAAGCATATATTGCGGTTGTTTTTTTTCATAACCAATTTGTTTTCTCAAATGTACGGTATTAGACTTGTTTCTTACCAATGCCAACTACTATTTTGTATAACAATTATTTTCAGTAGCTACCTGAGATAATTTATGCGCTAATCGCTGATTGTTAAGGGTTAAAGCCCTAGTTAAATCGTTTTATGCCAACTGATCTACATTCAATATTTTTCTTTATTTTTGAAAACATTTTAACCTATTGTTATGAAAGCAAAATACATTAACCCATTTACGGACTTTGGTTTTAAAAAAATATTTGGAGAAGAAGCCAGCAAGCCGCTATTACTAGATTTTTTAAATGCGCTTTTACCTCAAGAGCAGCCTATTGTTTCCTTATCGTTTAAAAATTCGGAGCAATTGGGTCAAACAGAGGTTGATAGAAAAGCGATATACGACCTCTATTGCGAAACCGACAAAGGCGAAAAGTTTATTGTAGAACTTCAAAAAGCCAAACAAAATTACTTCAAAGAAAGTACGGTCTATTATTCTACTTTCCCAATCAAGGAACACACCGAAAGAGGAGATTGGAATTATAACCTAAAAGCGGTTTACTGTATTGGTATTTTAGATTTTACTTTTGACGATTATGAATCTGAACCAGAGAAAAATGAAGTGTTACATACCATCAAGCTCATAAATTCAAATGGTAAAATATTTTACAACAGACAAGTTAACTTATATTTACTTAGAGATGCCTAATTTTAGTTTGACGGAAGAAAAACTGGTGACGAGGTTAGACAAGTGGCTGTTTTTCATCAAACATTTAGAGGGTTTTCAAGCTATCCCTGCTATTTTTAAAGACAAAGTATTTACCCAAGCTTTTGAAAATGCCGAACTTGCAAGGTTTGGACAATCGGAAATTGAAAGCTACGAAATGAATTTAAAAATTTACAGAGACTATAAAAATACCATTGATACTGCTTTTGACTAAGGAAAGCTCGAAGGGAAGTATGAAGGAATAATGGAAGGAAAGCTTGATGTTGCGACGAAAATGAAAGCAAAGGGGCTAAGCACTATTCTACTCTATTGTTAATTACAATATGCTGATATTAAAAATGTTAATGTTTTTTCAGCAGACCCTAAGTAGGCTTACTAGGGCTTGCTGAAAAACGCAAAAGCAACGAATAAGGAGTGTTGAGTGTTGAGTTTAGCATTTACTAAAAACTAAACACTCATTACTCAATCTAAACTTCTTCCTCCGTTATCAAAATGCCTGTATATTGTTCCCTCACAAATGTACACCATTGGCAATCTTTTTCGCCACATCCCCTAAAGTCTTGTGCCATAATGCCTTTGTAGGTATCTTTGATTTGTTTTTTGACCAATAATTCGTCTTCAGGGGTAACCGTCAGTTTGAGTTTTTCGAAGTTTCCTTTTTTAGCTTTTTGGAACAAGTCAATTTCTCCCGATACCATTTTCCATTCATGGGTTTTATCAAGGTCCATCAGGATTTTGTAAAACACAATTTGCCTCCAATAATCACCGCCGTATACTTCTTCGAATTTTGCTTCTTGTAAGTCGGCGCCAGGTTTGGTTGGGGCTTTCATTTTTGATTTTGCCCTGTCGGGATCTCCTGTTTTGTAATCGACTACATTGCATTCTTTGCCGTTCAAAAACTCTATTTTATCAATGGCACCTGACAATGGAATATCATCATATAGAATGTTGCTAAATCGGTATTCTACCCTAACTGCTTTTTCCCAATCTTGCACATAGGTGTTGTAATAGTCGGGTAGCAGTTGTTCGGCAAACTCTATTTTAAGTTTGTATTCGCTAGGGGTAAAGTGAGAAGCATAGTTTTGCATTCCTTTCTTGAAATAGCCAACAAAGGTATTGATGTCAGGAAAAGTTTTGTTTTCCTCCTCAAGCATGGCCCTAAAAAGATGTTCAATGGCATAGTGTACGGCATTTCCAAAACCCATGCTGGCACTTCTGGCAGAAGGGATTTTGAGGATGTTTTCGTAATAAAATGACAGCTTACATTTAAGGTATTTGTTGAGATGCGTTACATTAAGTTTGTATTTGGACAAGGTAGCGTTGATGTATTCTTTTTCTAAAGCTACTTCATCGGGTAAAGGGGCAAGGGTGAGCAGCTGGGTTAAGTATTGTACCATCTCGTTGACTTTGGAGTTTTCGTCGGTTTGGTAACTTACTTTATTGGGTTGTAAAGTTGGCATTGCCAGTCTAATTTCACTGATAAATTGAGATTCTTGTAAGCTCGCTTTGTCTGGTGTTTTGTCGGTTGATTTCATCAAGGCATAAGACAAATGCACGGCTTTTTTTGCCCTGGTCATGGCTACATAAAACAAACGACGTTCTTCTTCTTCAGGATTCGCTTCTTGCAAGTTTTTGATTTTGGCTTCGTCTAGCCAATATTCCACCGGAGGGAATTTATATCCCCCAGCCCTTTTGCCTCTGCCTTCCCAAAAGTCTTTATTGCATTTGATGATAAACACATGGTCGTATTCTAATCCTTTGCTTGAATGGGCTGTGATTAAATGGAGGCCATGCGATGCCCTTACGATGCGGTTGAGGTTGATGCTGAGTTTGTTGTCTTTGAGTTTTTTGATTTTAAGTAGCAAATCAGCAATGCTCAATTGTGGCTGTTTGACAGATTCATTTTTAATGAAATCAAACAAGGAGGTAATGACTTCTAAGAACCATAATTTTTCTTCAGGATGAGAGAGTACATATTTAATCAAACCTGAAAATTGCAGTATTTTTTCAAACAAGGTTTGCAAGGTCATGTTATGCAAATCTTTTTGCCAGTGACTTAAGTTTTGTGCTAATGCTGTAAGTGCTTTGGAATTTTCGAAACCCAATAACAAGTGTTTTTGGGTATTCGACATGAGGTATCTCCAACTGTATTTTTTGTTTTCAGCACATTCATGGGCGATATGGCTAATGTCTTTTTTACTGATATCGAAAAATTGGTAATGTAGAATTTTAAATAACAGATGTTCCCCCGACCTATCTAATTCATCTTCGGCCTGCAAATAAGCAAGTATTGTTAAAATTTGATTTACCAAAGGCAGCTCTAAAATGTTTTGTTGACGGGTAAGGTTATAGGGAATATGGCGATGACTCAAGGCTTTTACCAAGGATTCCACATCGGCATGTTGCTTGTAAATGATGGCTACCTCGTCTAAATGTTGCAGCTGCTCTTCAAGGGCTTGTATATTTCCTATGGCGGAATTTTGAGTTTTTAATAAAGCAATTTGTTGGAGGATTGGTGCATTGTGCAGCGCTTGCTCGGCTTGCAATTGCTCAATCATGGCAATTAAATGTGCTTCTTCGTGGTAAGAATTGGTGCATTCATGTATAAATACCGAAGGACTTATGTCTGCATACGCCGCATTACTCGCCACCAAACTTTTGTCTAGCTGTTCCTTTTGGTGTTGGTAAATGGCTTGAAGATTAGGGTCGTGCACCAATCTTGCATTGTTATGGCTTATTAAACCTTTGGAAGCATCCAGGATTTCTTGGCTCGAACGGTAATTGTGTTTGAGTAAAATAGGAGAGAGGGTATTTTTAAACCTATCCACAAAAGCATTGATGCGGCTAATTTCTGCACCCTGAAAACTATACACCGATTGGTCATCATCACCTACGGCAAATATATTGGCCTCTTCGCCCCAAAAAGCACAGAGTTGGTACAAGATATTGGCTTGGGCCCCATTAGTGTCTTGAAATTCATCCACCAAAATGTATTGAAATTGTTCTTGGTAACGCGCCAATAAATCATCATGCTCCTGAAATGCCTTAATTACCCAATTGATCATGTCATGGTAATCATAGCGATTACGTTGTTGCATCATGGCATTAAACGTAGGAAACAAATTAACCCCAGCGATGAATTTTTCTAGCCTAAGTGTTTCTTCTTCAATTTTTTTAGGATTAGGATCTCCTGCATTAAATTCTTTGTACTTTCTTTTGTATTGAAAATCAGGGTTATCTGCTAGCTGATCAATGTAGTCTCTTGCCGCTTGTGCCAGGGTTTCAGGAGATAGGTTTTCTTTTTTGATGGCTTCAAACAAGCGTTTGAGAGGGTCAACTTCGTAATACAAAGCACCCGTAAAACGTTTGAGAAGATGGTCTGCCGGAAGTTTTTCGATTAACTCGTAATAGAGTTCTACCGATTCTAATTCATCAATAGGTTGTAAAAAATTGGTGTCGCCAAAATATTGTTTGTTGTCTTGGATTACCGAATTGCAAAAAGAATGAAAAGTATGGATGGCTACCCTATAAGCATCGGTGCCAATAAATTTTAGCAAACGTTTGCGCATGGCGATAGTGCCCGCATCGGTATAGGTTAAGCATAAAATATTGTGTGCCTGAACATCCAAACCTTCCGAAAGAATGTGTCCAATTCTGGCCGATAGAATTTGTGTTTTCCCTGTTCCAGGCCCCGCAATAACCAATACTGGTCCATCTATGGTGTCAACGGCTTTGCGTTGTTCGGCATTGAGTTTTTGTAGTTCTTGTTGGAAAAGTAAAGCTTGTGGCGTCAAATTCATTGGTTGGAATTTAAAAGTATAAGTTTCTAAGGTAGTAAAATTTGTACATTGAACATCTGAACGGTATACTTTATTTATAAAAAAATAGGAAATACCTATTTTTTTATAAACAAAAAGTCACTGCCTGGTTGGTTGTCGCCAAACTGGCCTTTTTGTGGCTCAGGCGTTACTTTATCGATATATGTAATCAATTCACCCGAAGTTAAGATATGGTCTTCTCCGCCACCCGATCGCAGGGCTTCTAAAATTCTCCGTGCAAAAGGGGAGTGCTGTCCTGGTCTGCCATCTGGTACATATTCTTTGCCTCCAGAGGTTAAATACAAGCGTGTTTTGTATTTCAATTTTCTCAATACAAATTCATCTTTGTTTACAGAGGAATACAATTTATCATCTTCTCCACCTCGATGTGACACCGATTGGTCAAAGGTGCCGCCAAAACAGGCATCTAAGACTAAAAAAATATGTTTACAAGGAATGTTGTTGAGCAAGGTTCTTAAGTTAGAATACGAGAGGTAGGTTTGTTTGCCATCGTCTTCTTTTTTAGAATCTTTGGCTACCAAATAGCCTTCTTTGAATACGCCATCATAAATGCCATGTC
>JBEAZU010000031.1:0-8269 GCA_041169945.1 Bacteroidota bacterium | reverse complement strand
AGGTAATGCTGTTTGTTTACAATTTTTAACCCCGCTTCTTGACAGTAATTTTCAAATTGTCCGATGGTGATACTGGTATCCCAAATTTCAAGTAGGCATTGGATGTTTACTTTACTTTCGCCCATGATTTGAAGCAGCATTTTATACAATGGCCTTGGTAAAATATGGTAATAAGGGAGTTTACTGGCCAATTTACCATTACAAACTTGTTGATGTCCTCCAAATGGCATATACCATGGTGGGAATCCAAAAAATATTTGTCCCCCTGGTTTTAGGAATCGAGCCAAATGTGGGATGAATTTTTGTTGCTCAGGCACATGTTCAATGACATCTTTCAGGATAATCACATCAAAAGTACCTTCATATTGACTTACAAATTCATCTTCATAAATATTGATACAGCGCATGGTCGCTTTACCCGTACTTACATAGGTCTCTAAAAAATCTTTAGACGTTTCAATTCTATGGTCGGCCAAATCAACGCCAACACAGGTACATCCTTTTTGTAAAAATGGCAATAGTACGCCACCTTCAGCACAACCGACTTCCATGACATTGGTTCCTTCGCCTATGAAATGGGTTTTCTCTATAAAAGGCAAAACGTAATTGGTTGAATTTTCAACTTGTTGGTCAAACCTTACTTGTATGTTTTTGTGCTGTATAAGTGCCACTTCAATGATTTTGTATTGTATAGAAATCCTTTTTACCTTAGCTTGGTGTAATACACTTATGTGTTATTTAGCCAATTCTTTTGCCCTTGCTTCAGCCGCTTTTAAAGCTTCAATGATGTTTTCGCCCACCATTTTTTCTTCAAATACATTTAAGGCTGCTTCAGTGGTGCCACCTTTAGATTTTACCGAGGCAATGAGTTCATCTAGGTTTTTATTGGCATTGTTCATCAAATGGTACGCACCGTACATGGTTTGTTTCACCAATAAAGAAGACATTCCTTCATCAATACCCATTTGTTTTCCTGCTTCTATCATGTGTTTAACGAAATAATAGAAATAGGCAGGGCCACTACCACTGAGGGCAGTTACGGCGTCCAACATGCTTTCTTCTTCCATCATGATTTCTCTTCCGGTAGTGCTGAGCATTTTTTCAACTTTACGAATATGTTCCATCTTAACGCTTTTGCCTGCTACATAAGCCGTAATACCCATTCCAATTTGAGCAGGAGTGTTAGGCATGGCGCGAACAATCATTTTATGTTTAAGACTTTTCTCCATTCTTTCAATAGAGATGCCTGCCATAATTGAAAATACAAGGTGGGAGGGTTGAAGAATTTTTTGAAGCGCAGGGGCAACGGTTTCAAAATCTTGGGGTTTTACGGCCAAAATAATGATTTCGTAGTCACGTAATTTGCTGTCAATATTACTGGTAACTTTTCCTATATCAAGTGTTTCTAGAAATTTACCATGATCAGCATTTTTTTCTACCAATAAGATATCTTCTTTGTTCACCAATTCATAAGATAAAAAAGAACGTGCATAGGTTAAGCCCATGTTTCCACATCCAATTATTGCGATTTTCATTTTAGCCACGGTGTTAATGTTTATTCGTTTATAATATTAATAATCAACCAATGCCTCCATCGCTTTGCAAACAATGTTTTTGGGCTGACCTGCTTTTATTTTTTCCATCATTGTGTCGACAAGTGTTGCCACCATTTGAGGATTGAAATTCATTTTTTCGGCTACCTCCGTACAAAATTTAATTTCGGTAGGGGTAACTTCCTCATCGATGAGCATCATTTGTATGAAATCAAACAATTGACTTACTCTGTTTTCTTTGGAAAAGCTAATGTCAATATCTAATGGATCGGAGGTTTTTAAGATGGCTAAAAATGCCTTTTCTGTTATGCCATTGGAGATTGCTATTTTACGAAGTAAATCAATTTCTTTTTCATCAACCCTTCCATCACTTTTAGCCAATGCTACCAAGTTAATGAGATGGCTATGTTTGTCAACCTCTTCTTTATTTTTAAATAATCCGAACATGTAATAATGTTTAAGCCACAAAAGTATATTTATTCAGGTCGCTATACTAATAGTCTAGCAAAAATGACAATATAATTTTATGGGGGTGTTTATTGGGGGATTTTATTCTGACAATATTTCAAATTCAACTCTTCTGTTCATCACGTTGGCCATTTTGTCATCTGTTTGCACAATTGGATTGAGGTCTCCTTCAGAAGCAATTTCTATTCGTTCAGTTTCAATGCCTTGAGATACCAAGTAGTCTTTGATTACATTGGCACGTTTGTTTGATAATTCCATATTGTATTTGTGAATTCCCAATGGGTCAGCATAGGCATGGATTTTAATTCTCATTTTAGAATTGTTCACCATTTCAGTCACCACCAATACCAATTTAGATTTAGAATACTCACTTAAATACGAACTGTTGAAGCCAAAGTGTGCTAAAATACCTAAGGTTGTTTTCTTGGTAACTTTTTCTTTTACAGGTGCTTCTGGTTTTTGAATTACCACTTCAGGCGTAAATTCAGGAACCGAATTGTCTGCGATGGCTGTATCTAATTTGATTACCGTAAACTCCGTACGCCTATTCATTTTACGTCCCTCTTCTGTTTCATTGGTAGTAATGGGCATTAACTCTGCGTAGCCTTTGGCGGTTAATCGGTGTTTGTCAACGCCTCTTTTGATAAGGTAATTAACTACGATTTGAGATCTTTTTTGAGACAAACGTGCATTGTGTCGGTGTTTACCTAAGCTGTCGGTGTGTCCAGAAATTTCAACTTTAATCTCAGGATAACTTTTCATCAAGCCATACAATTCTTCCAACTCAGTGATAGATTCCATGGTTAAGTCGTACTTGTCTTCTTCGAATAAAATTTTGTTGAATTCTAATTTATCTCCTACCTTAAATTTATTTCTAAATTCCTTTAATTTATAAGCCGTAGTGGTGGTGTCTGATAATTTTAAATGTTTGGCCAAGTGCTTAAGATCTGATTTTTTAAGTATTTTAGGCAGATTGCCAACATGTTGCATGGCCACTTCATCTGCCGTTTTATTGAATAAGAGTTGTTTCAACTTGAAGTTTTTTCTAAATTCAATCATGCTACTGCCTTTGTCAATAGAAAGGGTATCTTCTTTGTAGAGGTAGCCAGAAGCCACCACTTTGATTTTATACGATTTACCTTTTCTTAACTCAATGAGGTAGCTTCCTGTTACGGTATCTGATTTGTAACTGGCCACGATTTTATTGTTACTCATATCGAATATCGCTACGGAGGCCGCTATGGCTTTGTGTGAAATGGTGTCTAATACAAAACCTTTTACCGCTATAAAGGCGGTATCTTTGTCAATTCTTTGGGCGGTATAAATGTCTTTTTCCCCATAGGTATCTTCCCTGAAGGAAGAGAAATAGGCTTTATTGTCTTTTTGATTCCAACTGAAATAAATATCGTTGTCTGCCGAATTTAGAGGGAAACCAATATTTTCAGGGTTTGACCATGCTTGTTTTTTCTCATCTAGTATGGTGTAAAAAATGTCATAATCGCCCATGTTTTGATGCCCTTTAGAACTAAAATACAATGTTTTGTTATCGGAATGCATAAATGGTGCATCTTCATCAAAGGCAGAATTTACATTTGGCCCTAAATTAACAGCGGGTCCCCATTCGCCATTTACCTTGGTCGATTTATATAAATCTAAACCGCCTTGTCCTCCTGGTCTGTTACTTGAAAAGTATAAGGTGGTTTCATCAAAAGAGATACAGGCACTTGGTTCCCAATAATTGGTATTGATGTTGTTGTTTAATCTCGTAGGAGAGGTCCATTCGTTGTTTACTAAATCTGATTGGTAGATATCGCCTGAAATACCTTCTTTGATTTTTTTATCAGGTTTGTATAAATACAAGGTTTTACCATTTGGATTTAATCCAACACATGCATCATGTCTTTTGGTGTTGATTTTTTTGCCAATACTGCTAGGGCTTGTCCATGTATTGTTGTTGTGGTAACTGATGAAAATATCTTCATAGTACATATTGTCATTGTCATCGAGTTTTGCCCCTTTGCCTGTTGGTCTCCTAGAAGTAAAAATCAAGGTTTTTTCATCTGCAGAAATCAAGGGTACATACTCGGGATAAATGGTATTGATAACATTGCCTAAATTTTCAATTTTTACGGACAATGGTACACTCACCAATTGTTTCCCTGTATTACATTGTTTGATGAAATTGTTAACTTCAAAAAGATTGTAGGTATAATTTGGATCACTTTTCTTGAGTTGTAATTTATAATACTCAAAATAGTTGATAGCATCATCAAATTGGTGTTTCAGGTGTCGCACTTGTCCTAAATAATAACTTAATTTAGGGTCTTTGCAACCTTCAGATTCAGCCCTGTTAAGGTATAAATCTGCTTTCAATTGACGCCCAGTTTTCATCATACAAACGCCAACCATATAAGGGTTGAAAGAATTGCGTTTTTCTAATGAATCTAAGGTTTTATATACAGGTAAAGCACTTTCATAGTCATCATCTTCAATATATAAAGACGCATATTCTCTAAGTTCTGCTACGGTTTCTTTGGGCTTTTGTGCAAATAAAGCCATGGATGAAGCACTTAGGAAAAGTAAAATAAGTAAATGTTTGCGATTCATATGGTGATGTTAAAATGGTCTTTGTTGATTATATAATTTCAAAGGATAACAAATGTAGGGATTAAGGTTGACTTATAAAATCCTCTATTGTTTTTTTGTAATACTCAAATCCAAGGATTAAAGGAATGTTTCCATGTGCTGCAAAAGGTACACGTAGCGCTTTTGCTTTGGGACCTGCATAGTTTTTAAATACCACTTCGCCATGTGTTTTGATATTTAAAAAACTGTCATTGATGCCATGTAGCCACAAAAAAGGTTGAGATACCTTTTTGATTTCTTCAGCATTGTCGATCTTTAAATCGGTGACATACGACCCTGAAATGGCTAATTTGGTAGCATCTTGTACCATCGTTTCTGCGGAGGCAAAAGGGGCTTCGAGTATTAACCAATTAGGTTTTAAGGCCCTCGGTTCGGCACTGAGTTTGGTGGCAGAAGCAGTTCCCATACTGAAACCATAAATGGCTAGCCTGTTGTCTGTTAAGCCATTTGTCTTAAGCCAAGTTAACGCAGTATTCACGTCTGTGTACATCCCTTCTTCGCTGGGTTTTCCTTCAGACATTCCATAGCCTCTATAATCAATCATTAAAACACCAAACCTGTTTTTGCTTCCGACATTGGCTAGTAATTTGGCCCTTTGCCAATAAAAATCCATGTGCCACTTATTGCCATGGCAATACATGATTACCGTGTCGGTAGCAATGCGTTTTACGTCTCCAATGTAAATTGCATAAATGGTAGTGGGGCTATTTTCTGAAGCCGTTTTGGAGGATAAAGTAAATACATGAATTAAACTGTCTGCTATTTGTGCAGAGGCGGGTAATATAAAGTCTTTTTCACCTTGGTATTGGTCTAATTCGTAACGACTAATTTTTTTGGCGTTGTACAAATTATCATCAAGTCGTAAACAGGAACTAAGACTGATGAAACTGGTTAAAAATATAAAAAAACTACGCATGAGTATGGTTGATTTCAGAAACATGATTTCGAATGAGATAAAGTAAGATAAAAGTAATTAAGCCATTTAAAATTAATAATTCGTATCCAAATTGATAGCCATTCAACCAATCCACGGAATAGGTATTGAGCATAAAAGTTAGCAATGGACTTAAAACACAAATGTAAGGCACAAGTTTATCTTTGATTGAAAATTTGGTAAACAAACCAAAAGTATACATGCCTAACAAAGGGCCGTAGGTATATGAGGCTACTGTCAATACGGTATCAATCAACGACCTGTTGTTGATTTGTCTGAAGATGATGATAATAATTAAGAATACAAGAGATACACCTATATGTACCCTGAATTTTTGTTGCTGTTTTTGCGCTTCGGTTTTGTCTTTGAAATTTAAAAAATCGATACAAAAGGAAGTAGTCAAGGCAGTCATGGCCGAGTCGGCACTGGCGTATGAACTGGCAATAATGCCTAGTAAAAAGAAAATTCCAGCAAAAGTGCCAAATTCATGTAAAGCCAAACTAGGGAATAAATCATCAGAAGAAGCGGGTAATGGGATGCCTTTTGCAGTACTGTACAAGTATAATAAGGCGCCTAAGGTAAGGAATAATAGGTTTACAAATACCAAGATGATGGTGAACCAAAACATGTTTTTTTGCGCTTCCCCAATGTTTTTGCAGGTAAGGTTTTTTTGCATCAAGTCTTGGTCTAAGCCTGTCATGGCTATGGCTAAAAATGCACCTCCTAAAAATTGTTTTGGGAAAAATAACTTAGAATTGAAATCGTCAAAATGGAAAGTTTTAGCATATGGACTATCCATAATGGTGCTTAGTAAACTTGAAAAATTCAGGTTTAACCGGCCACAAATTAACACTACACAGATGGCAACAGAACTGATTAAAAATACGGTTTGAAAACTATCTGTCCAGATGATGGTTTTAATGCCTCCTTTAAAGGTGTATACCCAAATCAATAAAATGGTGATGGCTACAGTAATTACAAAAGGCACATGCCAGGCATCAAATAAGAAAATTTGCAAAACATTGGCGGCCAAATAGAGTCTTAAAGAGGAGCCTAAGGTACGTGAAACCAAAAAGAAAAAGGCGCCTGTTTTATACGACCAATAGCCAAATCTTTTTTCAAGGTAGGTATAGATCGAAATTAAATTGAGTTTGTAATACATCGGCATCAGCAATAGGGCGATGACCGCATAGCCAACAATATACCCTAATACAATTTGATAATAGGCCATGCCAAATTTGCCTACATTGCCCGGTACAGAAATAAAGGTAACCCCCGAAAGCGAAGTGCCAATCATCCCAAATGCCACCAAGTACCAAGGCGATTCTCTGTTGCCAACAAAAAAAGCATCTGAATCCGCATTTTTAGAAGTAAGGATGGAAATACCAATCAATGCTCCAAAATAAATGACAATGATACTGATGATTAAGAATGAGGACATAGTAAATTGTTTTGATTTATGTTCGTTAGCTATTGATGCAATTTATAAATAGTTTGTTATTTTGGACATAGATTTTCAATATTTTTATACCCTATTTGAAATATAGGTGTTGCTATTGCAATTATTGAATAGGAATATAGCGTGCAATTACAGCATTGACTTGCTTTCCATGAAATTGATGACCCATGCAGGTAATGGTCAGGGTAAACGCATTAAAATAATTGAATACATTGAAAACAGAGCGTTATATATCCGTGAAAATTCGCCAAATCCGTATCATCTGCGTGCGATTTATTCTTTTAAAGCATACATAAAAATTGAACACAGATGGAGCAGGATATGCGGATAAACGCTGATTGTGCATCTTTGTATCTTCTATTAATTCAAATAAAACCACCATTAAATGCGTTTGCCCTGAGGTAATGGTGTTAGAAAAGTGTTGTTTTGTAATTGGTGTTTGTATATATATAGATGGATTGAAAACGTATTTATTGTATCAATTAACCCAATATTTCTTTTAATAAAATCCTCATTTCATCGGCAATGTTTTTTGCTTCTTCCTGAGCTTTTACTGCAAAATCTTCTCCTGAAGAAGCGTATATAATTCCTCTTGAAGAGTTTACCAACAAGCCACATTGTTTATTCATGCCGTTGATAGACACTTCTCTCAAATCACCTCCTTGTGCTCCAACGCCTGGCACCAATAAAAAATGCTCAGGGGCAAGGTTACGGATATGTTTAAATTCCTTGGCTTTTGTGGCTCCTACCACATACATGAGTTGGTCTGTGCTTGCCCAAGTTTGGCTGGTTTTAATTACCTCTTCATACACCTTTTGACCGTGTAGGGTACTCAATACTTGAAAATCTTTACTTCCAGTATTGGAGGTTAAGGCCAATAAAATCACCCATTTATCTTTGAAATCTAAGAACGGTTTTACCGAATCTTCGCCCATATAAGGCGCAACGGTAACGGCATCAAAATCAAAACCTGTTTGAGCCTTGTCAAAAAACGCACGGGCATACATGGCAGAGGTATTGCCAATGTCGCCACGCTTGGCATCTGCAATGGTAAAAATGTTTTTGGGGATATACGCTATGGTTTTCTGTAGACTAATCCAACCTTTCACACCATTGGCTTCATAAAAAGCCGTATTGGGTTTATAGGCTACACAATAGTCTTTGGTTGCATCAATAATTTGCTTGTTGAATTCAAAAATAGGGTCCTCA
>JBEAZU010000030.1:0-17182 GCA_041169945.1 Bacteroidota bacterium | reverse complement strand
TTATTGGTATCAAATAATGAAGGCGCTTCCCCAATTGTTCTCATGAAAAAATTGCCATTATTTAATTTTCGGTTAATTTTGGCCATCTTTTTTTGACGCTTTTGCTCCAACTTATTATAAGCCAATGAATCATTGTGGCTAAATAATAAACTGTCATTATTATTGAAATTAATTTGGTGATCTTTACGAAAATTAAGCTTTACTGTTGAATATTTCAATTCTATCCTTGTACTATCGGCTTTAATTTTATCCTTAAAATAAAATTCACGACCTAATAAATGAAAATATAGATAAAGTGTTGAACCAATAATCGGCACTTTTCTATTAGGCAATTGTTTATACAAAACCTCTAACTCGTCTGTGTTAACTTCTTTATTACCAGTGATGTTTTGTTGGTAAAGTAGAAACTCTTTAGATTTTAACCAACGCGTATTTACACAACTGCTTAGGGTAAGCATTGCGAAACAAAGCATTATTTTGTAATATCGTGTTCTAAATTTATTCAAAATGATTTCTAAGAAGTGGCTAAAATACATTAATTCTCTGCAAATTAAAAAATACAGACAGGAGCATCAAACTTTTTTAGTGGAAGGTAGCAAAAGTGTGGTCGAATTATTGAAGTCAAATTTAAAAGTAGAGCTCGTATTTTGCTCTGAAAGTTTTCATGATGAATACCATTTACTTTTTGGACGCCGTCCATTTGAACTTTGCTCTGAAGAAGAATTAACCAAGGCTGGTTCATTCGAAAACAACAATGCAGCCATTGCCATTGTGGCCATACCATCTAAATTGTCCATGGACGTTATTTCCAATAAAGGGATTGTCTTGGTGTTGGATGGCATAAGAGATCCTGGGAATCTTGGTACAATCATTAGAACTGCCGATTGGTATGGCATTGACCATATCGTATGCTCCGAAGACACGACCGATGTTTACAGTCCTAAGGTTATTGCTGCCACCATGGGCTCATTTGCACGTGTTCAAGTGGATTATAAAAATTTAATTCATTTTTTTGAAGACCAACATGCCAAAACAGTGTACGGTGCTTTTTTAGAAGGCGAAAATCTACACCAAGCAAAACTAGCTTCCAATAATGACAGCATTATCGTGATAGGCAATGAATCTCAGGGAATTGACCGAACACTTTTGCCGTTTATTACCAAAAAAATTCACATTCCTGGAACTGGAAGAGCAGAGTCATTAAATGCAGGTATTGCAACAGCCATAATATTAGATAATTTTTTCCGTTCTAATGGCTAGAGAAATAAACCTAAAGAATTTAAGTAATACTCCAGGGCAAACGCATTAAAATAATTGAAAAATCAAATAAATAGCGTTATATATCCGTGAAAATTCGCCAAATCCGTATCATCTGCGTGTCATTTATTTATTGTTTTAAAGCATACATAAAAATTGAACACAGATTTGAGCAGATTATGCGGATAAACGCTAATTACGCCTCTTTGTACCTGCTATTAATGCAAATAAAACCACCATTAAAATGCGTTTGCCCTGAGTAATACTCTGAAATAATTTCAATAATAATTATTTTCCTATATCTTTATAAATTGTCAATCAATGCTATATTGAAAAATTATTTAATAACCTCATGAAAAACAAGCCCCTATTCATAATCACTTTTGTTCTTTATTGTATTTCAGTGTTAATTACGAGTTGTACCACCGGAGAACAATTAGAATCTGGAAGTGACAATACAGGTTCCCTACATCATATCAGACATAAGATATATAAAAGAAATGATAGCAAAATCTCTTTAAAAGAGCAAACTGGGCATGAAGCATTTTTAGATACCTTAACCTTGGAATCGGAAGAAGTAGACACCCTCCTCTTCAAAACAGCAGATGTTAGCCTAAATCTTTTAGCCAAGGACCTTAGTATTGAAAATTCAAAATCGACCCGATTAATTATTAAAAACAATTTTAAAAAGTATTTTTTCAAAACTAAAAACACCATCAAACTCCCTAAAGATGCCTATGTTAGCGTGGCTTATAGGTGTAATAATCGAGGTGTTTCGATTAAAAACAGGCATGCAATTAAAGTTTATGGCTTTAAGGTAATTGAAGAAAAACAACCTTCGATTGACAAAGAACAACCCATGATATTTATTACCAAACCAACGCAGTATGAAAATGGGATGGTGATTTTGGATTTTATTTTAGTGAATATGTCATTATCAGAAGAAGATAATTTAATTCGTGTCACCGTTGATGGTACCGATTTTTTTGCGGACAAATGGGTGCCATTTTTAATTCATGGCTTAAAACCTGGCAAACATAAAATTGAAGTGGCCATTGTAAACAATGATAACCAAGAATTAGATAATTATTTCAGTAAAGACTCCCAAGAATTCACTTTAAAATAACGCTATATAACCATTTTTTTGTAAGAGCATATACACATTAACTATTCTTAACTATCTTTGCCCAATGAACGCGATAGTTAAGAAAACAGATATCAGGGCTATTACCTTAAATCAACTCAAGGACTTTTTAATAGCCATTAATGAAAAACCTTTTAGAGCGAAGCAAATACTTGAATGGTTATGGAAAAAATCAGCCCATGATTTTGAAGTAATGACCAATCTTTCTTTGGCATTAAGAACGCATTTAAATGAGCATTTTGTCATCAATGCGGTGGTAATTGACCAAAAACAAATAAGCAAAGACAAAACGATAAAATCTACCTTCAAACTTTTTGATGCCAATATTGTAGAAGGCGTTTTAATTCCTACGGAAGATAGAATGACCGCCTGTGTTTCGTCTCAAGTGGGCTGTTCCTTGACTTGTAAATTTTGCGCTACAGGTTATATGGACAGGAAAAGAAACTTAGACCCTGCAGAAATTTACGACCAGGTGGTGCATATTAAAAACCAAGCGGAAGGGCATTACGATGTCCCCTTGACCAATATTGTGTATATGGGTATGGGAGAACCTTTGTTGAATTACCAAAATGTACTTAAATCGGTTGAATTAATCACCTCTCCTGAAGGCTTAAATATGTCTCCTAAGCGCATTACGGTCTCTACGGCAGGTGTTGCTAAAATGATTAAAAAACTTGGTGATGATGGCGTAAAATTCAATCTAGCCCTTTCTTTGCATGCGGCCAACGATGAAAAACGTAATCAAATTATGCCCATCAATGAAACCAATACTTTAGAAGCATTGGCCGAGGCATTAAAATATTTTTATGACAAAACCGGGACTAAAGTAACGTATGAATACATTGTATTTAATAATTTTAATGATAGCCTAGAAGATGCCAAAGAGCTTTATGAGTTAAGTAAAAACATCCCTTGCAAAATCAATATCATTGAATATAACCCTATTGAAGAAGCTGATTTTGTGAATACCACAGAAGATAAATTATTTGCTTTTGGTAGGTATTTAGAAGAACGCGGTGTGGTCGTAGTGGTAAGACGAAGCCGAGGAAAAGACATTGACGCGGCTTGTGGACAATTGGCAGGAAAAAATAAACCTTCAATTTAACAACTCTTTAAGAATTGTTACATTGAAGGTTGTCAAATTGAAGGTAATTTTTATTTAGAAGCAACCAAGGCTTGTTTTACATCGGCAATAATATCATCAATGTGTTCTAAACCTACAGAGATTCTGATTAAGCCAGGAAAAATACCTACCTGAGCCCTTTCGGCATCACTTAATTTAGAATGCGTCGTAGAAGCAGGATGCGTAGCAATAGAGCGACTATCCCCAAGATTTGCCGAGAATAAAATCATGTTTAAGCTGTTCAAAAATTTACGACCACGGTCTATGCCACCTTTTACATTGAAAGTAACAATTCCCCCACCCGCTTTCATTTGTTTTTTTGCCAACAAATGTTGAGGATGTGACGGCAAAAATGGATATTTTACCGCTTCAATTTCATCGTTACTTTCTAAATATTCGGCCAATTTCAAGGCATTTTCACAATGTCTATCCATACGAACAGCCAAGGTTTCAAGACTTTTTGATAAAACCCATGCGTTAAATGGCGACAAAGCTGGCCCAGAATGACGTGCAAAGAAACGGATATCCTTCATGATTTCTTTGGAAGACAAAATCACACCGCCAATAGCACGACCTTGTCCATCAATAAATTTGGTAGCCGAATGGGTAATAATATGCGCCCCAAATTTTACAGGTTGTTGTAAATAAGGCGTTGCAAAACAATTGTCCACATTTAACAACACCTTATGCTTGTTGGCCAAATCGCCCAACCATTGTAAATCAATTATATCCAACGCAGGATTAGAAGGTGTTTCAATGAATATCATTTTGGTGTTAGGCTGAATTAAAGCCTCCCATTCTTCAGGCTTGTCAATATCGGCATAAGAACTCGTAATGCCCCAACGCGGTAATAATTGGGTGAGAATTTGGTGGCTAGAACCAAAAATAGAACGAGAAGCCAACACATGGTCACCCGTTTTTAATAAACCCGCCATAGAAGTAAAAACCGCAGACATCCCTGACGCAACCGCCACCCCATCTTCGGTGCCTTCTAAAAGACACATTTTCTCCACCAATTCATTGTTATTGGGATTAGAAAATCTGGTATATAAATTACCTGGAATCTCGTCTGCAAACAAAGCGCGTCCTTGTTCTGCGTCTTCAAATACAAAACTAGAAGTCATGTACAAAGGAACAGAATGTTCTCTGTTTTGACTACGTTCAGTTTGGGTTCTGATGGCTTGGGTTTCGAAATGACTCATTTTATATTTTTATTTAAACGAATAATAAAGGCCGATAATTAGTTAAATTACTTGACCGTTTAAGACAATAACACTTGTAATACTTGCGGTAGGTTCAAGTGTTTTGGCGACGGAACAATATTTTTCCAAAGACAATGCAACTGCTATTTTTACTTTTTCAGGATCTAATAAAGCACCACCCAGCTTAAAGGTAATCACAATGTCTCTAAATAAAGAAGGTTCTTTTCCTGCTTCACGCTCTCCATCTATTTCAATATCAAAGCTTTCAAGTGTTTGTCTTTGTTTTTTTAAGATACTAACGATGTCAATGCTACTACAACCACCTAAAGCTACTAACAATAATTGCATGGGTCTAAAACCTTTGTTTTCCCCTCCTATTTCAGGTGAACCATCGATAGACATGGTTAAGTCTTGTTCATTTTTTGCAATAAAATGAACCGCATCATTTTGTCTTGAAAGTGTAATTTTCATTAGAGTTGTTTTTTTTTAAATTACCAAATTAAGTTTTACCGAATCCGTAGAATTGGCTATAAACAAAATTATGCCTACTTATATGAAGCAAATTTAAAATTATATTCGGTTTCTTCAATTAAAAAAAGAATATTTTAGTAAAATAAATTTCTTTATAGATATTTATCGAAATAATATTTTGTAAAACGTAATTCTGTGCTTATTTTTGTATTCGAATCTCTATACAATTGATAGAGAAAGTAATTGTTATGGATACCAATTTTCATAACACCGCCTCTAACATTCATAATTCAAAATATATGGCCTTAGTTATTGACCCAAACATCGACCAAGCAGCAATTCACGATATCAAAGAATTAGACACGAAAATAAATCAGTTTTTAGCTGGAGATATTGATTCAGAAAAATTTAGAGGATTTCGTTTGGCGAGAGGTGTGTATGGCCAACGTCAATTGGGTGTACAGATGATTAGAATTAAACTTCCTTATGGAAGAATTACACCTGAGCAACTGGTTAGAATTGCAGATGTTTCTGATGAATTTGCAAGTGGGAATTTACATGCCACCACAAGGCAAGACATTCAAATTCACTATGTAAAACTAAAGGACACCCCTACTGTTTGGGCAAAATTAGAAGAAAAGGCTATTACCTTGCGTGAAGCCTGTGGCAATACCGTTAGAAATATTACGGCTTCTGCTATCGCAGGAATTGACCCAAATGAATTATTTGATGTGGCACCTTACGCCCATGCGATGTATAAATACTTTTTAAGAAACCCTATCTGTCAAGAATTAGGTCGTAAAATCAAAATTGCTTTTTCTTCTTCTGACAAAGACACCGCTTATACTTGGATCCATGACCTAGGTTTTATCCCAAGAATTGAAAACGGAAAATTAGGATTCAAAGTTGTAGTGGGTGGAGGTTTAGGAGCACAGCCTTTTATGGCACAGGTTGCTTTTGAATTCCTGGAAGCCGACCAACTTATTCCCTATGCCGAAGCTACTTTAAGGGTTTTTGATCGCTACGGAGAAAGAACGCGCCGCAACAAAGCAAGGTTAAAATATTTGATCCATGACATTGGTTTTGAAGCATTTACTGCTTTGGTTGAACAAGAACGCAAAGCGTTAAAAAATCAAAGTTTTAAAATTACCTTAGATACCTTACCAGCACCCGCTATTCCAAACACAACAGTGGATGACAATGTCGTGCCTGTTGATCTTGAAAAATATGACAGATGGTTTAAAACCAATGTATTCGAACAAAAACAACAAGGATTTTATGGCGTGCAAGTAAAGTTGTTAAATGGTGACATGAAAACCCATACCGCCAGAAGTTTTGCTGCCATAGCTGCCAAATATGCTGATAACGATATTCGTATCACTGTTAACCAAGGCTATTTACTCAAATTCGTTAAACCTGCCTATTTGATTTCATTGTTTAATGAATTAAATACCATTGGTTTCGCTGAACCAGGCTTTGATAGTACTGCCGACATCACTGCTTGCCCAGGTACAGATACCTGTAATTTAGGCATCGCTAGTTCAACAGGTTTAACCGAAGAACTAGAAAGAGTAATGAAAGAAGAATACAAAGACATTATCTACAATACCGATATTAAAATCAAAATTAGTGGTTGTATGAATGCTTGTGGTCAACACAGTGCAGCCAATATCGGATTTCATGGCATGTCTTTGAAATCAGGAGAATTGGTGTTGCCTGCGATGCAAGTATTGCTTGGAGGAGGTTTAACAGGAGAAGGCAAATTCTCTATTTCAGAAAAAGTAATCAAAGTGCCTTCTAAAAATGTTCCAGATGTATTAAGGGCCTTATTAAATGATTATGATGAAAATCAATTAGAAGGAGAATACTACAACGATTATTTTCAGCGTCAAACCAAAAACTATTTTTACCAATTGTTAAAACCATTCGGCAACACAAAAGAACTTACCCAAGATCATTTCTTAGATTGGGGAACCAATGAAGCCTATGAAACTTTGGTAGGCGTTGGAGAATGCGCTGGTGTTTTGGTTGATTTGGTACAAATTTTATTAATGGAAACCAATGAAAAATTAGCCAAAGCCAAAGCCGCATTAGCAGCAGGCATTTATGCCGATGGAATCTACCATGCTTACAATGTTTATGTCAATAGTGCTAAAGCCTTGCTTTTAGGAAAAGACATCACATGCAATACACAAAATGGCGTGATGAAAGATTTTGATACCAATTTTGTTGACACAGGAGAATTTGAATTTGAGGGATCCAGCTTTAGAGACAACGTTTTAACCATCAATCAAAATGAACCAACGGCTGATTTTGCAAACCACTACATCAACGGTGCTGAAGCCTTTATTTCGAAAGTAATTAGCTTTAGGAATAAGCAAATAACTGTTTAATTATTAAATACTTATCAATAAAAATAGCGCTGAATTTCAGGGCTATTTTTATTGATACCGTTTTGTGTTCATGGATAAAATTAGTAAAATACCAAAACTAACCCTTGTGGGTGCTGGCCCTGGAGATCCTGAGTTAATCAGTATTAAAGGTGCAAAAGCATTGGCGAAGGCTGATGTAATTCTTTATGATGCCTTGGCTCACCCCGATTTACTAGATTTAGCACCAAGTCATATTGAAAAAATTTATGTAGGGAAAAGGGTCGGAAATTGTGCATACCAACAAAAAGACATCAATAGTTTAATTGTAGCCTCGGCATTAAAGTATGGCAATGTAGTACGCTTAAAAGGCGGTGACCCCTTTGTGTTTGGAAGAGGACATGAAGAAATAGTATATGCAAAAGCACATGGCTTGGCCATTGACATCATTCCTGGCATCACGAGTGCAGTAGCGGTACCTGAATTGGCACAAATTCCCCTCACCACCAGGGGTGTAAATGAAAGCTTTTGGGTGATTACAGGCACAACCACATCATTGGAATTTTCAAAAGACATCCAACTTGCAGCCCAATCAAGCGCCACGGTAGTCATCTTGATGGGAATGACACACTTAAGCCAAATTGCCGCAGTATTTATGGAAGAAGGCAAGGCTGAAACCCCAGCGGCTGTCATCCAAAATGGCTCATTGCCTCAAAGTAACATCATATTAGGCACCATAAAGACCATAGCGCAAAAAGTAAAACAGGCAGGTATGGAATCTCCTGCCATCATTGTTTTCGGGGAAGTGGTTGCTTTACATCCCGACTTCGAACTTTTGTAATTCAAGAATCCTCCACTATTTCCAAGTAAACTATTCTCATTAATTGGATTAAATCAAAATCATCCTTACTTTTAATGATTATATGTTTATTAATCAATCAAGAATAGCCTTAATTACCGCGCTATTTATTCCGATGCCTTCATATATAATTTAATAAAACTGAATCAATTTTCGGTTGCGGTATTCACATTTCTCTTACTTTACAAGCTACATAATGATTCAAATAGGAAGATTTAATAATTTAACAATCAATAGGTTATCGCCTCATGGGCTATATGTAGGCAATGGAACAACAGAATTATTGTTACCCAATAAATACACTCCTAGTGATTATGAATTAGGAGATCATATTGAAGTGTTTGTTTTTAAAGACTCTGAAGACAGGCTAACTGCTACGACACTAGCCCCTTATGCACAAGTGGGCGAGTTTGCTTTTTTAGAAGTGCGCGACCTTAACAGCAGCGGTGCTTTTCTTGATTGGGGATTAGAAAAAGACCTTTTCGTACCATTTAAAGAGCAAAATGATAGAATGGTTAAAGGAAAAGCCTATATCGTAAGACTTTACCTCGACAATGTTACCGAAAGAATTGTAGCCACCAGCAAGATCAATAAATTTACTGAAAATCATTTGGCTATTGATGTTAATGAAGGTGATACCGTGGAGATTATGATTTACAAATATACCGATTTAGGCGTAAAAGTAATCGTTAATCATAAATACTGGGGTCAATTATACCAAAACGAAATTTTCAAAAACCTTCGCATAGGCGAAAAAATGACCGCCCAAGTAAAAAAGGTAAGGGAAGATGGCAAATTAGACCTTAGTCTACAACAAAATGGCATGGCTATCGTAAGTGAAATTCAGGCACTTATCATGGATAAACTCACTGAAAATGACGGATTTCTTCCCTATAATGATGACTCTAGTCCTGAAGATATATACCGCTATTTCAACGTAAGCAAAAAAGTATTTAAGAAAACCATTGGCACCCTATTCAAAGAAAAGAAAATTATCATTGCAGACTCAGGCATAAGACTAGCATAATTAGCCATTTTAAGACATGTATTCCATTATAGACATAGAAACCACAGGAGGCAACCAACCAGGTGAGAAAATCACTGAAATTGCCATCTATGTACATAATGGAATAGAGATTGTCAATTCATTTCACACGTTGATTAATCCTGAAAGAAGTATTCCGTATAACATTACGAGAATTACAGGCATTGATGACGGCATGGTAAAGCATGCACCCAAATTTTATGAGGTTGCCAAACAAATTATTGAAATCACCAAAAACACTATTTTTGTAGCCCATAACGTACATTTTGATTACAATTTCATCAAAAGGGAATTCAAAGAACTTGGATTCGAATACATTCGCCCCTTTGTGTGTACCGTAAAATTGAGTAGACAAATATTACCAGGGCACGCTTCTTACAGTTTAGGAAAAATTTGTGCTGATTTAGCCATAGATATCCATGGGAGGCATCGCGCAGATGGAGACGCATTGGCCACGGTAAAGCTCTTTGAAATTTTATTGGCTAAAAACACCCAATCTATTCAAAATCAAGCACTCAGTATTGCTGCTGATGATGAAAATCAAAACCAAGTACCTATAGATAATTTACCCGAAGTAGTGGGTGTTTATTATTTAAAAAACATGCGCAACGAGTTGATTTATGTTGGCAAAAGCAGAAACATTAAAAAAAGAGTAAACAGTCACCTTAGTAACGCAAGCACCAAAAAGGCCATTGAGTTAAGGCAAGCCATCAGAACGATTACCTTTGAGGAAACAGGAAGTGAAATTATTGCTTTACTCAAAGAAACAATTGACATTGTTAAATTTAAACCACTATTTAACAAAGTAAAGAAACCGCAAGAATCTAATATAGGATTATTTACAAATGTAAACAAAGAAGGGTATATTACTTTTTCAATTCAACCCACCTCTATTTTTGACACCCCGATTTTAAAATACGTCAACACTGTGGAAGCAACAGAAGAACTGTTTCACCTGATCAATAAATTTGAATTATGCCCAAGACTTGCTGGCTTACAAAAAGGAGAAGGCGCATGTGTAAATCATGGCTTAAATAACTGTAACGGCGCCTGTATTGGTAAAGAAACCACCACTGATTACAATTTAAAAGCAAATCAACTGATAACCTTCACCAACCCTGCAGAACAAAATTTTATCATCATAGACAAGGGAAGAAATGATTTAGAAAAAGCCGTTATCCACATAGAAAACAATACCTATATAGGGCATGGTTATATCGCGACACATTTATTGACTGACAATCAAGCATTAAAGGCTTGTGTGATGCCAGAAACAACGAATAATGACATAATAAAAACCATTAAATCTTTTTTAACTAAACATAAAGTAGAACAACTTATCTATTTGAAATAGTGCTTATTACAACAATTTAAATGAAGTAATATTGTCAATAATTCCCTCGACTAATTTTTCCCTTGCAGAAGTGCATGACCATGCGATGTGTGGCAATAAAAGTAACTTGTCAGGGTTGTCAATGCTTAGCAAAATACTGTTTTCAGGCAAAGGTTCATGTGCATAAACATCTAAGCCCGCAGCAAATATTATATTATTATTCAGCGCTTTAACCAAATCAGCCTCCACAACAATTCCCCCTCTTCCCAAATTCAATAAAATGGCAGAAGGTTTCACCAATTCCATTTCAGCCAAACCTATCAAATGCTTGGTATGCTCATTGAGTGGCGCATGAATTGACACCACATCACTCCTTGATAATAAATCACTTAGACTAACACATTCATAGTCTTCTCTCCTATTAATTCCACTTGTGGAACAATAAATCACCTGCATTCCAAAAGCCTTGGCAATGCCTGCAACACTTCTACCAATTGCACCTAAACCAATTATTCCCAACACTTTACCTTCAAGTGAGGCGATCGGTTGATCAACCAAGGTAAAAATTACTCCCCTTGCATATTGACCACCTTGGACATGCTTATAATAATGATTAAGGTGACTTGTAAGGCTTAATAGCATGGTAAAGGTTTGCTGAGCAACACTTTGAGCTGCGTACCCTGAAACATTTTTCACCAAGACGCCTTTCTCCTTGGCTGCAATGAGATCAACATTATTCACACCAGTGGCTGCCACACATATTAGCTTTAATGATATAGTGTTATCAATCAAGTATTTATCTAGTAACACCTTATTCGTAATAACAACGTCAGCCTCCTTGATCCGATCCAATACTTGATCGTAGGTAGAATTATCATATTGCACATAATCACCTAAAGTATTCAATATGGCAATATTTTTAACATCCCCTAAGGTGACAGCATCAAGCATTACGATTTTCATAAATAAGGATTTCTGTTCATTAACAATTGAATACCGATGTCGTTTAGTTGATAAATCATGATAATTTAAATTCTAGATAATCAGCACAATCCGTCAAATCTGTGTGCAATTTTATTTATATTCTTTGTTCAAAGCATAAATTTTGGAACGCAGGTTGAGCAGGTTGGGCAGATTTTCCAGCGCAAGTGCATTAAAATAATTGAATAAATTGACACATAGCCTTATATATCTGTGAAAATTCGCCAAATCCGTATCATCTGCGTGCCATTCATTTATGCTTTTAAAGCATAAATAAAAATTGAACACCGATGGAGCAGATTATGCAGATAAACGCTGATTATACCTCTTTACACCTTCTATTCATTCGAATTAAACACCATTTAAATGCGTTTGCCCTGACAGATTCACGCTGATTTATCCTTATTAAACGATATTGAATTGAATATGGTAAATTAAGATTTTTATTTAACTATAACTGAAAGACAATCAAAAAAATTTATATCGAAACTTAATTTAATCAGCAACAGACTTTACTATTTAAGAAGTTACAATTGTAAATAATTTACAATAATTTACAATCATAAATACAATACAAATCATTACAATTGTAATTTAAACTTATTGTTATTTACCAATATTTAATTTACATTTGTAATATAATATGGAAAATACATTAACAGATCGTGTTAAAATTGTAATGGAACATGAAGGACTCAGTCCTTCTACGTTTGCAGATTCAATTGGCGTACAGCGACCTAGCATGTCACACATACTTTCTGGACGAAATAAGCCAAGTATAGACATTGTTCAGAAGCTTATTTTAACATTCCCACAATACAACCCTATTTGGTTAATAAATGGTACAGGTGATATGCTACAGTTAGATTTATTTGCATCTGAAGATGATTTAAGAGAAAAAAACAGCGACAAGAAAGCGGTCAAATCTCGTACAGCACCCAAAACAAAATCACCCTACAAAAACATCAATTTTGTAAAGCAAGTATTAGAAAATGATTTATTAGAAGATACGCAAAGCAGCACAGAAGTAATCATTCCCAAACCCATAATGCCTAGCATTGACAATAATACGACAGCAGCCAATACAGTGAAAGAAGAACCTTTTGTGCCCTATATGGCCACTAAAAAAAATGAACCCTTGCCAATGAATACACCAACCATCACTACAGAAAAAACTCTTCCTATGGAACAGCCACAAGCAACCACAAGCACCCCGAACCCATCACCTATTCCTCCTTTGTTTGGAAGTAATGATAAAAAAATGGAAAGAATCGTCGTGTTTTATACAGACAAGACCTTTACGGTGTACCACCCAGAATAATTAGGGCGTCAATTTCTTTTTTAAGGCCAACAAATCCATATAATCAGTGTGCATATTTCTTTGTATGCCATATTTATATGCTGCATTTTCAATCCTAAGGTTTAATTTAGGAAAAATCTCAGGCTTAAATTTCAGCAAAGTTATATAGGCCAATTCTTTTACATCATTGTCTGTGGCATCGTACCCAATATACACATCCAACAATACCTCTATGGCACTGGTATCGCGCGCCAAAGCAATACGCTGAATCGCTTTTTTCATGGACTTCATTTTACCTTTGGTATCAATGCCATCACCAGCCAACTTGTAGGTGATATAACTTTCTTCTAAAAACTCGGCCTCTTCAGATTTATTTTGGGCAAAAGAATAATGAAAACCCAAGACCAAGGCAATTGCTAGGATGTATTTCATATTATGCATTTATAATCGCCATTATCGCCTCTTTATCATTCATTACCGCCTGATAACCATACTCAAAAATCAATTTTGATTTTGATATTTCAAAAAGTTTAACCCCTTTTAATTCCTGTGGTTCAATAAAAATATCACATTTCGGTTTTCTTTCTTTGACATTATACGACAAAGCCAATTGAAAACTACGTTCAGCGATGCTTCTGATGGTAATGGCTTTAAAATCCTCATTTTTAGGATTCACATGCACGCCAATAATAATGTCCATATTGGCTTCAATTAATGGATCTACCGGTAAGTTATCCATCACACCACCATCCACAAACACATTGTTACCTATCTTAATGGGTTCAAAAATAATAGGCATACTACAAGACGCTAAAATTGATTTCAACAAATCCCCTTCCTTAAAATAAAAGGTTTTGCCAAGGTTAATTTCTGTCGCAGTAATAATCAGCGGAATTTCTAGCTGCCCAAATGTAGTAGGAAGAAACTTCTTAAATATTTGTGAGGTTCTGTCGAGTTTTAGAAATGACAATTTAGAAATAGCAGGTCTTAAAAACCTAAACACATTGGTTTTGGTTAAGGTCTCATAAATATCATCGGGCTCATAGCCCGCCGCATAAAAAGCACCCACAACCGCCCCAGCACTAGAACCTGCAATTAAGGTAGGCTTAATACCTAACTCATCAAAAGCTTTCAACACGCCCAAATGAGCGATACCACGTGCTCCTCCACCAGACAAAGCCAATCCTATGGTTTTCTTAGAAATAGCTTGACTGTTTGCCTGCATCGTAATTTTATTTAAAATGGAATAGGTTTAATTGAAAATTGATTTCAATTCAAATATTGCAGCAGCCCTAATCCCTTTGTCGGTTAGCTGCAAAGTACAACATTCATTCACATGGTCGTGCCCAAAACACAATACCCATTGTTCATCGAAAGCCTTCTGTAATATTGTTTTTTTCTCTACCATTGTCAACAAAGGCTGTGTATCATACGCCATCACATAAGGAAGCGGTAAATGAGCCAAAGAAGGCAATAAATCGGCGGTAAATAATATTGTTTTGCCTTGGTAATTAATTATTGGCAAAAGCATTGATTCGGTATGCCCGCTCACCACTTCAAAACGAATATTTTCAAATGGAGAATGCTTAGGGTCGATAAATTTTAAATGGCCACTTTCAAAAATAGGCATTATGTTTTCTTTTAGAAAACTTGCTTTTTCTCTTGGATTAGGATTTATAGCCGACTCCCAATGCGCTTGATGGGTCCAATAAGTAGCATTAGGGAAAGTTAATTCATAGCCAGTATGGTCATGGTTCCATTTTGCGCCACCGCCACAATGGTCAAAATGTAAATGCGTAAAAATAACATCCGTAACCTGACTAGAAGTATAGCCAAGTTTTTGTATTTCTATTTCGATATCATCGGATTCGTTTACCGCAAAATGGCTTCTAAATTTAAGATCTTGCTTATTGCCAATGCCGGTATCGATTAAAATTAAGCGCTCCTGATGCTCAAAAAGTAGACAACGGGTTACCCAATTGGTCATATTATTCTCATCGGCGGGGTTAAGTTTGTTCCACATTGTTTTGGGAACAACGCCGAACATTGCCCCGCCGTCGAGTTTAAAATAATTAGCATTAATTGCGTGCAGTACCATCGAAAGTTAATTCAGTCACCACACCCATATTGGAGAATTTTTCTATTCTATTTAAAATCCTTTGTTCTGCAGAAACCAAAAACAAACCAGCCACTTCTTCTAAAATTGTTTTTTTCAATTTATTGGCCATGGCAACAGGGTCAACATGTGCCCCACCAAGTGGTTCTTTGATAATACCATCTACCAAACCAGCTTTAAGCATGTCTGCGGCAGTC
This sequence comes from Bacteroidota bacterium, assembly GCA_041169945.1. Classification (GTDB taxonomy): domain Bacteria; phylum Bacteroidota; class Bacteroidia; order Cytophagales; family UBA9547; genus CALPQG02. The sequence continues at coordinate 1,785 of JBEAZU010000030.1, read as the reverse complement.
AATTTAAGCGCTTCTGCCGCCTGTTCTTTATAATCCCAACTTCTCCATAAGATAGAAGAACATGACTCAGGAGAGATGACAGAATACCATGTATTTTCAAGCATTAACACTTTGTCTCCAATGCCTATTCCTAAAGCACCGCCAGAAGCACCTTCCCCAATGATGATGCAAATCACAGGGACTTTAAGCATAAACATTTCTTTCAAGTTTCTTGCAATTGCCTCACCCTGTCCACGCTCTTCGGCTTCCAAACCAGGAAAAGCACCAGGCGTATCAATTAAAGTGATGATAGGCTTATTGAATTTTTCGGCCATTTTCATTAATCGTAAAGCTTTACGATAGCCTTCAGGATTTGCCATCCCAAAATTACGGTACTGGCGTTGTTTGGTGTTTCTACCTTTTTGTTGACCGATAAACATAAAAGTTTGACCTTCTATTTCACCAAAACCTCCCACCATGGCTTTGTCGTCTTTTACATTACGATCACCAAAGAGTTCGATAAATTTATCACAAATGGCAGGAATATAATCTAAAGTATAAGGACGATCAGCATGACGAGACAGCTGAACCCTTTGCCAACGTGTCAAATTTTGATACGTATCTTTTTTTAATTTTTTAATTTTTTCTTCCAGTGATTTCACCGCATCAGTCACATCGACATCATTTTCGTCAGCGATATGCTTCATGTCTGCTAATTTTGCTTCAAGCTCGACAATAGGTCTTTCAAAATCCAAGTCCATTTATTTAAGTGTTATACTGCTTATTCAACTTACAAAGTTAAAAATCATTCTGAATTACAAAGCAATACAGCAAACGATTTTTAAATATATTACACAATCAACTGATTTACAAGGCTTGTTTATTTATAAAACAACCACTTCCTCAATTCATTAAAGCTTACTTTTTTGCCATACATCAATATGCCCACCCTAAACACTTTCGCAGAAAGGAAGGTGAAAAACAAAAAAGATATTGCTAGTATACTTAAAGACAAAATGAATTGCCACATCGGTACCCCAAATGGCAAACGCAACATCATTACAATAGGAGAAGTAAAAGGAAACATTGATAAACACAAAGCAAGACTTCCATCGGGATTATTGATGATGTTTTGAGCCATTAAAAAAGAACCAAGTAATGGAATAGTAATAGGCAATACAAATTGTTGTGTATCCGTTTCAGCATCAACGGCAGCCCCGATGGCGGCAAACAGGGCACTATACAGCAAATAAGCCAACACAAAAAAGGCCAAGAAAGCCAAGAGTATCAAGGGTAAATTAATCTCTGTTAGCGCAGTCATTAACCTATTCATCTCCATTGCTTTAGAACTGTCTTTGATAAAGGTAAGGGTATTTCCAATGTTTTCATTGGCATACATGTCTAACTTAAAATATGATTTTATACCCCAAGAAATGCTTGAAGTGATGCCTACCCAAATGCTAAATTGCAGCATACTCGTTAGGCCTATGCCTAAAATTTTCCCCATCATTAATTCAAATGGTTTAACAGCAATGACCAACACTTCTACAATACGGTTTGATTTTTCTTCCATTACTCCACGCATCACCTGTATGCCATAAAGCAATATAAAAGCATAAATCATAATACTGGCTGTAAGTCCTACGCTAGCGGCAGTGCTGTCAAAAACTTGTTGATAGGCATTATTTTCTAAATAAATATTTTTAATGGCAAATTGCTCATTCATTTGGGCAATCGTTGTAGGATTTAGTTTGGCTTGTTTTAAAAGAAGTACATCTTTTTGATAATTCAACATGGCCTTAGCCG
>JBEAZU010000029.1:0-2887 GCA_041169945.1 Bacteroidota bacterium | reverse complement strand
ATTTATAACCATTTACAAATGATTTAAAAAAATCTGTACTTGTATTTTTATCTTTTGCAATATTTTTCTCACTCAATAAACTAACATAGTAACTATCAAAATACATTGGTTTAGTAGCTATAAGTGTAAACTGGTGTTTTTCTAGCAATTGCTTAATTGTTAATGGATTAAAGTGATACAAATGTCTTGGAACATCATACGCTGCCCAGTTATCTTGGTATATTTTGGCATCTAAAGAATCAGCATTTGGCACTGCAATAATAAAGATGCCTTTACTCTTTAATATTTGACTAATTTTTTCAATGTTTTCATTGAGTTGGTGAATATGTTCAACTACATGCCAAGTCGTTACGATATCAAATGCATCTGACTCATCATAACAACAAAATAATCCACTGTTTATTACTTCATCAGTATTCGATTTTGCAAGTTTACGCGCATTCTCATCAGGCTCTATTCCACTGATTTTCCAATGATTGTCTTTACAAGCTTTTAAAAAATATCCAGTTCCACAACCAATGTCTAAAATTCTTCCTTTTTCAGGAATCAATGAATTTATTAAATTGACTTTATCCTTCAAGGTTTTTTTTCTTACCAGTTGGTATATGGTATTGATTATTCCCTTTCTGCTATTGGTATGTGAAATGTATGCTTCGGATTTGTAATAAGCTCCTATAGCTTCTTCTGTTGGTCTTGGGTTTGTAAATTTGAATCCACAATGTTTACATTTTACTATAGTAAATACAGCTTTACTAACTGTAAAATCTTTACATTTTATAAAGTGTTCAAACTGTTCGTGGTTACAAACTGGACAATGTTTTAATTCTTCTAACATATTATTTTTCTAAATAAACCATAAGGATAGAAATGTCTGATGGAGTTACACCGCTTATTCTACTTGCTTGACCAATTGTTCTAGGTTTAATTTTAGAAAATTTTTGTCGAGCTTCAGCTGACAGTGCAGGCAATTGACTATAATCATAATCTTCTGCAATTCTATAATCTTCCAATTGGGTAATTTTACTGGCAAGTTTTTCTTCCTTGTCTATATAACTTTCGTATTTGGTATAGATTTCAACCTGCTCTATTGCTTCTATGGAATAAGTATGAAACAAGTTGTCTATTTCTTTATTGATGCCTTTAAAGTTTTCAAGACTTACATTTGGTCTTCTAATTAAAGCATCTAAACTGATTTTTTCTTTTACGATTGCTGTACCCAAATTTTCAAGGATTGTATTTATTTCTTCAGGATTAAATTTTGTTTTTTTAACAAATTTAGCAACCGCTTTGATTTCTTCTTTTTTAAAGTTTAACCTATCTATCCTTTCTTGTGAAGCTAAACCCAACTGATACCCTTTTTCTGTTAACCTTAAATCTGCATTGTCTTGGCGTAATAATATTCTATATTCTGCTCTTGAGGTGAACATTCGATAAGGTTCTTCTGTACCTTTTGTTATTAAGTCATCTATGAGTACACCTATATAAGCTTCATCTCTTCGCAATACGAACGCTGGTTTTTCATGTGTATTGTTATGTGCATTAATACCTGCAATCAATCCTTGTCCTGCTGCTTCCTCATATCCTGTGGTGCCATTGATTTGACCTGCAAAAAATAAGTTTTTTATCAGTTTAGTTTCGAGGGTATGGTTTAATTGTGTTGGTGGGAAATAGTCATATTCGATGGCATAACCAGGTCTGAACATTTTTACGTTTTCAAAACCTACAATTTTTCTTAATGCTGCCAATTGTACATCCTCTGGTAATGAAGAAGAAAAACCATTGACATATATTTCCACAGTATTCCAACCTTCTGGTTCTACAAACAATTGGTGCCTGTCTCTTTCTGCAAACCGATTGATCTTGTCTTCTATGGATGGACAATACCTAGGTCCCAAACCTTGAATCCTTCCGGTAAACATAGGAGATTTTTCAAATCCTGTTTTCAAAATGTCATGTACTTCAGGATTTGTGTAGGTGATGTAGCAACTTCTTTGTTTCTCAGTTTTTGGAGTATCTAAGTATGAAAATTTGGATGGGTTTTCGTCTCCGAATTGTTCTTCCATCAATGAATAATTTAAACTTCTACCATCTAAGCGAGCAGGTGTACCTGTTTTCATTCTTCCTGCTTCGAATCCTAATCCAATCAATTGTTCTGTTATTCCTGTTGCAGCCTTCTCCCCTGTTCTTCCTCCTGAAAATTGTTTTTCGCCAATATGTATCAAGCCATTTAAAAAAGTACCATTGGTCAATACTACAGATTTGGCTTTTATTTCCACGCCCATTCCTGTTTTTATACCTACCACTTTCCCATCTTTAACAAGTAGACCTGAAACCATATCTTGCCAAAAGTCCAAGTTCGAAATGTTTTCTAATGCCAATCTCCATTCTTCAGAAAATTTCATCCTGTCATTTTGCGTTCTTGGACTCCACATGGCAGGGCCTTTGGAACGGTTCAGCATTCTAAACTGTATGGTTGATTTGTCTGATACTATACCAGACAATCCACCAAGCGCATCAATTTCTCTTACTATTTGTCCTTTGGCAACACCACCCATTGCTGGGTTACATGACATTTGTGCAATGGTCATCATGTTCATTGTTACTAGCAAAACACTTGACCCCATATTGGCTGCTGCAGCTGCTGCTTCACAACCAGCATGCCCTGCCCCAACTACAATAACATCGTATTCTTTAAACATATTTTTGTGTTCCACGTGGAACGTCTATTGGTCGGTTTTACATGAAACAATATGTTTCACGTGGAACGTTCATGTTTGAAGCACAAACATTGTTTTATAAGGATACAAAAATATCAATCTTACAATCAAACAAAAAGGAATATTGATTTAGTCCTTTATAAATTTTAAAAAACGTGTAAATATACAGC
>JBEAZU010000028.1:0-3288 GCA_041169945.1 Bacteroidota bacterium | reverse complement strand
AACTTCAAGATGCAAACAATCACTTGAAAGCGATGAATAAATTCTATGGTAACTTATCTTCTGCAATGGAAGCTATGTCTGAAGCAAGTAGAGATACACAACAATTTAAAGTTGAGCTTTCAAAATTAACATCTAACTTAACTAGCTTAAACAATGTTTACGGTAGTATGTTATCTGCTATGAAAGGTAACTAATTGATCGACTTTAAATATTTGTTTAACTTATAAAGTGATATAAAGATATGGCAGGTGGTAAAGAAACCCCACGTCAGAAACTGATTGGCTTAATGTACCTAGTATTGTTGGCGTTACTTGCTTTGCAAGTTTCCTCTTCAATCATGGAGAAGTTCAAGTTTCTGGATGATAGTTTACAAGCAGCCAATGGTGCTGCTGAAGAGAAAAATACCAATGTTGAAAAAGCTATCGAAAAAGCGGTAGAAAAAGACGGAGGTAAAGATAAGTATGTCGTTGATTTAGCGAAAGAAGTTCGTGATGAAGGCGAAAAGATTAAAGTACACATTGATAAACTTCGTGAAGATTTAATCTCTACTACAGGAGGTTATACGGAAGGTCACGGGGGTAGTAAAATGTGGGCTGGTGCTAAGGCAGAAACTGAAGTAGAAATCATGATGATTGGTGCTGAAGGTTCTAAGTCTGGTAAGGGTTATGTGTTGCAAAAAGAAATAAATGCTTATTCTGCTAGATTGAATGAGATTTTTGCAAGAGTTCCTTCTAAAGTGATGCCATCTAAACCTAAGTTTGATAAAATCGCTAAGGATCCTAAAGAAGATCCTCGTATCACAGAACATGAAGCAAAAGAAAAAGATTTTGCTCAAATGAACTTTGGTCAAACGCCAATGTGTGCTGCGATGGCAGTACTTTCAAACATTGAAGCAGAGGTAATGAATCAAGAAACGGTTGCTTTGGCTAACTTACAACAATTAGTAGGGGCTACCAACATTCAATTTGACCAAATTTCTGCTCAATACAGTGCTGAATCTAAAGTTGTAGCAAATGGTACCAAATACAAAGCGGTATTGTTCCTTTCTGCCACTTCTTCTGCCGTAACGCCAACGATGAAACTTAATGGTTCTACCATTAAAGTAGCTAAAGGTTATGGTGAAGTTGAAATTATGGCAAGAGCTACCAACTTTGATAAAGATGGTTTAAGCAAACAAACTTGGAGTGGTTCTATTACCATCAACAACAAAGGTACCGATACTACCTTTACTGTTAAAGGTGAATATACCGTTTCAAGACCTGTAATTCAAGTACAAGCAGGTTCTATCTCTGCTTTATATGAAGGTTGCCCAAATACTTTGTCTATTCAAGTTCCAGCTTTAGGTGCTACTTATGCGCCTTCTTTTGCAGCTGAAAATGGTTCTGTTCAGTCAGGCATTGATGCTAATGATAAAGGTAAAGTTGCGGTTACACCAAATGATGGTACTGCGAAAAAAGCTAAAGTTAAAATTAAAGTATCAAGTGGTGGTAACTACATTGGTGATGCACAGTTCGAAGTACGTAAAGTGCCTCTTCCTGTAATTAAAATCAAAATTAACGGTGTTCTTTTTGATGGTAAAACGCCAATTAAAGCTTCTGCTTCAAATGTGTCTTTAGTTTTCGAAGCTGATGAAACATTTAAAACCACTGTAGGAGCTGCCGAAGCATCATTTAAACCTGAAGATTGGGTAATTATGGTTGCAAAAGGTAAAAGAGCAGTTTTACAAAATTCTGTAGGCGCGGCTTCTACTTTTATGGTAGCTGATCCAAGTAGAGGTGATAGAATAGTATTAGAGATCAAAAAAATCAAAAGAGCTGGAAAGAAAACTATTGAGATGACTGCTAATAATATCTTCATTGTTCCTATTGATTCTGGTAAATAATCTAAAAAAATTATGCTAAAGTATATACTTTCTTCATGCATTATTGCTTCTTCTTCGCTTGTAATAGCACAAGAAAGCGGATATAATCCTTACTCTGTTAGACCTGTGCATGAATCTGATGTCATGTACAAAAAAACAATCGTAAGAGCTGTAGATTTAAGGGAAAAGCAAAATTTGCCTATGTTCTCTACGAATAAAGAGATCACTAAAATCATCATTGAAGCTGTTAAAAAAGGCGAATTAAAACCTTATACTTCAGATTCATTGGATCAAGGAAGGTCTTATACCAAAGAAGAGTTTCAGAAAAAAATCACTATGGCTGTAGCCGGTGATGAAGATGCTGAGCCTGCTCCAGAAGGTGAAGCTCCAGCTGATGCTGCTTCAGGTGCCTTAGAATACCTTCCTAAACAGCTATATCAAATGCAAATGAAGGAGGATTATATTTTTGATAAACAACGTTCTCGTGCTTATTTTGACATTCAATGTATCACGATGATGATTCCTTCAGAATTTAATCCAAAAGGTATCGAAGAGCCTATCGGAACTTTTAAATTTAAAGACTTAGTAGAAGTATTTAAAAAAGATCCTAGAGCAATTTGGTTTAATCCTAACAATGATTCTGAGCACAGAAGTCTTGTTGATGCTTTCGATTTACGTATATTTAGTTCTTACATCATCAAGGTGTCAAATCCAAGAGATGAGTATTTGGTAGATATTTACAGTGAAAGTCAAAAACAAGGTATCATGGCTTCTTATTGGAAGGCTAGTGACCTTATGGAATACGAACATAACTTATGGGAGTTTTAATTCTCATATCTATTACAAACAAAAAAGGAGGCTTATGCCTCCTTTTTTGTTTGTAATAGATATGTTTTAATGGTATTTAATTTTTGTTTGCCTATCAATGCAATCACTTCTTCTTCATTGGCTTGCATTAGTTTTTGAATAGTTTTGTATTGACTTTGTATTTTTTGTTTGGTCTCTTTTCCTATGCCTTTAATTTCATCCAGCATTGAATTTTTATGTTCTACTTGTTTACTTCTTAAGTTTCGATGAAATGTAATCCCGAATCGATGAGATTCGTTTCTGATTTGTTGCAGTAACTTTAAGGCCTCTGATTTTTTATTAAACATAATGGGGTACTCATCTCCCGGTAAAAATATTTCTTCTAACCTTTTGGCAATACTAATAATGGGTATTTTACCATACAAATCAAGTGCTTGTAAGGCTTCCATGGCTTTGCCTAGTTGTCCTTTGCCACCATCAATAATAATGAGATTAGGCATTGCTAAACCTTCTTCTTTTACTCTTTTATATCGCCTAAAAACTACTTCATACATCGAGTCAAAGTCATTGGGGCCTATTACTGTTTTGATATGGTAATGCCTATATTCTTTTTTTGCTGG
>JBEAZU010000027.1:0-8809 GCA_041169945.1 Bacteroidota bacterium | reverse complement strand
ATACTTCTCAGACAACAATGATGCTTGTCTTGAATTATATTCGAACAAAAAGATATTTTGGATTATAGGCATGACTGGTGAAAAGAAAGTTTACTTATTAAAACAATAAAAATGATTTACAATAGGCAAAGGAGATTGCTTTATATAATATCTTTAACGTGATAATTTAAAGTAGGTCAAAATTAGAAATTGTAGCAGTGATAGAAGTGAATATAAATAAAACAGTATTCTACTTAATGTTAAAACAAGAACACGTTTCTGATTTTGCTTTAACATTCTCAATATAAAACACTTGTTCTAAGAATTAGAAAATAATATCCCGTAAGATTACCTCTTTCCGTGACAATAATTTCATTTACCCCTGTTTTAAAAAATTAACGGATTTGTGTTATTTTAAATAAAAAACACAAATCCGTTAACTCAAATTAACTACTTTACCATTCTTCTTCAATTTCAAATTCTGCATCTTTTTCCCATATTTCCATCTCACAAGGTTTACAATTGAATTTTAGTTTATATTCTAATTCACCTTGTTTCAACACCAATGGTTCTTGTAATTTTGAATCTCTCGACTCTTTATGGTATTTAGGGCATTTTCCTAATTCATATTTGATACAATATTTGGTAGTCATGACCCTAGATTTACCCGGATCCCATTGTAATTCAAATGCTTTCTCAATGTCGGTAACACCATGACGCTCATAAAATTTACGTGCCAATTTATTCGAAACATTATAGGTAAAATCTAAAACAGTCACCGGATAAGGATGCGAAGTCTTTACGATTTCGCGTTCTTCTCTTTTATAATTTTTTAATCTCTCCACCGACAATTGCTCGTACACCGTACGTCTCATTTCATTGATTTTTGAGATTGGGAAAAACCAATTACCAGAAAACTGTATCGTAATATCCTCCACCACATAAGGTGTAAAACCAGTTTTCGCAAGCGACACCTTGATGTTTTCTTCTATCGATTGATCGTTTTTCGTTCTTTCTTTAGGATGTTCAAAATGAACGCAGGTAGTATTTCCATCTTCATCCGTCACCCTTAATTCAAATCCATTGGCTGTTTCTGACAATAAAAGTTTGGAGCTTATTTTTCTAATTGTGGCATCTTCCCGTTCAACGATTTTAATGAAAGCTGCATCATTGTTACGAAAAATTTCGGTACCAAAGGCAATGTTTTTCATGACGTTAGGATATACAATACCGTCCACCACATTGTTGACATGTATCCCTTCTGCTTCTCCTAATTCATTGATAAAACAAAGTCCATCGCCATTATTTAGCATTTCGCCATTTTCTATTTGATAGGCATTTCCTCTGCTATTTAACAATTTACCAATCAATTGACCTCTTGATTTGGGTGTTTCCCAAGCACCAATTGTTTCCGTTCTTTGGTTCACAAAATAATCGGTATAGCCTCTGTTAAAACTACGATCGAGTGAAGCGTCAAAATTAATTTTTACCTTCCCTGATGATGCTTTTACATAATTGTCATTGGTTGCTAAAAAAGCATCCACTTTTTGTCTAAGGTAAGCCACGTTATTTTTCACATACACGATGTCTTTTAAACGTCCTTCAATTTTGAATGACATCACCCCAGCGTCAATTAAAGCTGGAATAGCATCGGTTACGTCAAAATCTTTGATGGAAAGCAAATGGCTATTTTTGATCAAGGTGTCACCATTTCCATCAATTAAATTGTAAGGTAAACGACAATTTTGTGCACAAGAGCCCCTATTAGCACTACGCTCTCCGTTGGCTACACTCATGTAACAATTGCCACTAAAAGCAACACACAAAGCACCTGTAACAAAAAACTCCAACTCTACCTCCGCCACTTGATGTATCTCTTCGATTTGATGAAGGTTTAGTTCACGCGCCAAAACAACCCGTTTGATACCCGCCTCTTTTAGAAACTTAATTTTATCGGCATCTCTGTTATTGGCTTGCGTACTCGCATGCAAAACAATGGGCGGCAATTCCATTTCTAAAATGGCCATATCTTGAATAATGAGCGCATCTACCCCAACCTTATACAAATCCCAAATCATCAAACGACAAGTCTCTAATTCATTGTCGTATAAAATAGTATTGATAACTACAAAAACCTGACAACCAAACAAGTGTGCATGCTGTACCAAAGCTTCAATGTCTTCTATTGAATTGGTGGCATTTGAACGTGCACCAAATTGTGGCGCACCTACATATACCGCATCTGCCCCACTATTGATAGCGGCAATGCCATGCACTAAATCTTTAGCTGGCGCTAATATTTCTATTTTCTTTTTCATTGCTTGTCCATTGAATGCTAGCATTAGCCATTCCTCTATAAAAGGTAAAGTTAAGGTAAATTGTTTGTAATTAAAACGCCTTATGGATGGGGAATGCAATATTAATATACCCTAAACGCATTGATTTTTGATAAATTCATGTTCATCAAAAAAGTAGCAGTAGTCTTTTGGAGATGCTAAATGAACATAAGGGCATTCCTTTTAGATAAATTAAAAAATACCATAGCACTATTCAGACCATTAAAAAAAAATGAATCAACAATCAAAAGTCCTATTTACAATACTTTTTCATCAAAGGCTCTGCCGCTATTTCTCCCAATTGAAAAGCTTCCGTTAAATCACTACAAGCCCCAGCATGGTCTTTCACTTTAATTCGGTATTGCGCCCTGGCCCATAAGGCGTCTTTATGGTTTGGGATATTTTCTAAAACCTTAGCACAATCCTCAATTGAAAACACATATTTTCCTACTGAATCGTAAATTTTAGCCCTTAACAAATAGGCTTCCGCCATAAAATTGTCTATGGAAATAGCCTTATCACAATCTAAAATACCATTTTGATTATTGCCAATCAAAAATTCACTTTCAGCTCTTAAAAGATAATAGTCATACACCTCTTCTTCCATTTCTATGGCTTTGGTAAAATCTATAATCGCTTCAGTATACTTATTTAAAGCAGCCTTCACCTTTCCTCTTTTCACCAAAGCACTGGCATCGTTAGGGTTTTCATTTACAACGATATCAAATTGAACCAAGGCTTCTGTGTATTGTTTCAATTCAAATAAACATTGTGCTTTATGAAAACGAACATCCGTAAAGGAAGGAAATTTAAGTAGGATATGGTCTAAATCAATCAAAGAAGCATTAAAATCACCAATATTGAATTTTACCAATCCCCTTCGGGTATAAAAATCTAAATCATTGGAATCCAAGGTAATGGCAATGGTAAAATGCTTGATGGCTTTATGGTATAAGCCTAATTTCTCCTCCTCCATGGCCAAATGAGATACCGCATAAATGGAACGAGGATTGATTTCAAAAGCCTTAGAAAAATCAATGCTAGCATTTTCAAAATCACCCAATAAATCATACGTAAGTCCCCTATGGAAAAAAGCGTCTCCATAATTGGGGTCAATCTCAATGGCTTTACTAAAATTGCTAATTGCCTTTGTATATTCTTTTGCGCTTACATTTTCTAAACCTTCCCTGTAAAAAGAACTGGCATCGGTATGAATATTGGCTTTTAACAATGGAGGTATCAACATAAAGAGTAGCATAACAATGGTTATGCGCGTAATCTTATATAGATTTATGCTAAAATTCTTCATCTTACTATTGGTTCCGAATCACTTCATACGACATAAGCTTTATATTGTTTGTAAATGATGGATTTATTTAATCAAAATATCCAATGAATTTGATTTAGAAGTAATCATATAAACTAAATTAAACCAAATATTGAATTGTTTACTCATTGTACTCCCATGTTTTTTAATTATTTTAGCAATCTCATATAAACCGATACAGCTATGCCTTCTTTTGATGTCACCAACAAAGTTGACCACCAATCACTTGACAATGTTTTAAATGTTGTAAAAAAAGAAATCCTTAATCGTTATGATTTTAGAGACAGCAAAACTGAAATAGATTTTGATAAAAAAGCCATGGTATTGAAACTCAATACTGAAAATGACATGCGACTTGATGCCATTCAAGATGTATTGATTAGTCGTAGTGTGAAGCAAAAATTGGATCCAAAATGTTTTGATTTCAGCAAAGCTTCTTACGGTTCTGGGGCAATGGTGAAAAAGGACATCAAAGTGAGAGAAGGCATTGAAAAAGAAGAGGCTAAAAAAATTATTAAACTGATTAAAGACAGTAAAATAAAAGTAGAAGCACAAGTAATGGACGACCAAGTGCGTGTGACCAGTAAAAAAATTGATGACCTTCAGGCTGTAATGGCATTGCTACGTCAATCAGACCTAGAAACGCCCTTGCAGTTTACGAATATGAAGTAATTTTTTAGTTATGAATGTTGAGTGCTTAGTTATAAGTATTCAAATACTAAAAACTCAACACTAAAAACTCAACACTCAGGAAATGTCGGTAGTTGTAAAAAATTTAGTTAAAACATTTGGTATCCAAAACGCGGTAGATGACATATCATTTACGGCAAATAAAGGGAGTATTGTTGGATTTTTGGGCCCTAATGGTGCAGGTAAATCCACCACCATGAAAATCGCCACCTGCTATTTACCTCCTAGTGAAGGTACCATAGAAGTTTGCGGATTTGATGTCAATACCCATCCTATGGAAGTGCGCCGTTTGATTGGTTATTTACCAGAGCATAACCCTTTATACCTCGACATGTATGTGCATGAATACTTAGCATTTATAGGTTCATTGCATCAACTCAAAAGCACAAACCTTTCCACGCGTATCAAACAAATGATTGACCATTGTGGTTTGGGAAAAGAACAAGCCAAAAAAATTGGAGCCTTATCCAAAGGCTACAGACAAAGAGTTGGTTTGGCGCAAGCACTGATCCATAACCCTGAAGTATTGATTTTAGACGAACCTACTACAGGATTAGATCCCAATCAGTTAACAGAAATTAGAAACTTGATCAAAGACATTGGCAAAGAGAAAACGGTCATCTTCTCGACCCATATTATGCAAGAGGTAGAACAAATTTGCGATAAAGTGGTCATCATCAATCGTGGTAAAATTGTGGCCAATGAAGATGTAAAATACTTGCAAAATTTCAGAGGGCAACATGTAAAAATTAGTTTACAACTCAGTAGCTATCTTGCACCCGATGCCATACAAGCCATTGAAGGGGTAACCAAAGTAGAAAGTTTGGGCAATAACAAATACTTAATTGAAGCCAATACCCAACAAGACGTTCGACCTGCTTTGTTTCAATTAACCACCACCCAACAAGCCTCTATTTTGGAAATGAAACAAGAAGAAGATTCTCTTGAAAAAGTATTTAAAGAACTCACCTTATAGTGTTGAGTAATGGGTGTTGGGTTTAGAGTAAAAAAACTTAACCCTGAAAACACTACACTGACAACTGAAAACTCTAAACAACAAAAATGTTCAGTATCTTAAAAAAAGAATTCAATAGCTTCCTCAATTCACTGATTGCTTATATCGTAATCAGTGTATTTTTGATGGGAATAGGATTATTTATGTGGGTTTTCCCGGATTCCAATGTGTTGGATTATGGTTTTGCCGACATGTCGACCTTATTTACGATGGCACCCTATGTATTTTTATTCTTAATACCAGCCATTACCATGCGTAGTTTTGCAGAAGAAAAAAAGGCAGGCACTTTAGAATTGCTATTCACCCAACCCTTGAGTGATTTTCAAATTATTGTTGGAAAATATATTGCCAGTTTACTGCTCGTAATATTTGCACTGCTTCCTACCCTATTGTATTATTATACCGTTTACCAATTGGGCTCACCCAAAGGAAACATTGATTCGGCAGGCGTATCTGGATCGTATATTGGCTTGGTTATGCTGGCAGCCGTGTTTACGGCAATTGGCATATTTGCCTCAGCCATCACTGAAAATCAAATTGTAGCCTTCATTGTCGCAATTTTCCTTTGCTTTATTATCTATACAGGATTTTCCTCCCTTAGCACCATGGCCATTTGGGGACAATCGGCTGATTTAATCAATGCTTTGGGCATAGAATACCATTACCAATCGTTAAGCAAAGGTTTAATTGACTCTAGAGACATGGCCTATTTTTTAAGCGTCATTGGCGCCATGATAATATCCACCCAATTAGTATTAGGAAGCAGAAAATGGTAAAAAATAACAAATGGACTAGCCTCACACAATACCTGGTCATCCTCATTGCCTTGGTATTGTTTAATATTATAGCTGCTAAATTTTTCTTCCGAATTGATTTAACGGAAGAAAAACGCTATACCATGGCACCGGCTTCTAAGGCCATTTTACAAAAGCTTGACCATAAAGTGATGGTAGAAGTTTTTCTAGATGGAGAGTTGCCAGGAAACCTCAAAAGACTTCAAAAAGCCATCAGGGAACAACTAGAAGAATTTAAAGTATACGGTGGAAAAAATATCGAATTTCGATTTACAGACCCTTCTGCTGCGGCAGACAAAAAAGTACGCATGAATTTTTACATGCAATTGGCAAAAAAAGGCATCAATCCCATTCCTTTGTCTTGTAGTGAAGAAGACAAAACCACCGCTAGGGTTATTGTGCCTGGCGCTTTGGTGACCTACCAAAACAAAGAAGCAGCAGTAGCTTTACATGGCACCAATTGGAGACAATGCCCTGAAGATGAAGCCATCAATCAATCTATTGAAGGCTTGGAGTTTGCTTTCATTAACGCGATTAAACAAGCCACCCAGGTAAGCAAAAAGAAAATTGCTTACCTCAGAGGTCACGGTGAAATGGATTCTTTGGCGATTTCCGATTTGGTAACATCCTTAAATGGTTTGTATGAAATTAGACCCGTGAATCTTTCGAAAATAGGCAATCTTCAAGGTTATGATGCCATCATGATGGTAAAACCTAGGGAAACTTTTGACGAAGAAGACAAATTAAAAATTGATCAATTTGTGGTAAACGGTGGCAAAGCATTGTTTTTTATTGATCCGGTGAACATTCGAATGGAAGCCATTTACCCTAATGGTGCCATTCCATTGCCTTATAATTTAAACCTTGATGATTTATTTTTCAATTATGGGGTAAGAATTAACAAGGATTTAATTCAGGATAAATATTCGGGTTTCATTCCTGTGGTGGTTGGCATCAATGGCAACGAGCCTCAAATGCAAATGATTCCATGGCGATACAATCCGGTGGTTTACAATTTTAGCAAACATCCTATTGTGAAAAATTTGGATGCGGTGTATACCAAATTTGTATCTTCCATTGATTCTATTCAAACACCCAACATTCGCAAAACACCTTTGATGGTGACATCTAAATACAGCCAGCTTTATAAAGGATTACGAATTGTGACCTTAGACGAGATGCGTACAGAGCCTTCAGAAGAGTCTTTCAACAAAAGTTATGTGCCAACGGCGTATTTATTGGAAGGAAAATTCAAATCTTTATTTGCTGGAAAGCCATTGTTTGACGAGAAATATCCTGGAATTATTCAGCAAAACAAGGAAAGTAAAATACTTATTTGTTCAGATGGCGACTTACTCAAAAGTGAAGTACATCCCAAAACAAGACAACCCTACCCGATGGGATATGATTTGTACATGAAAAAACAATTTGCCAACAAAGACTTCATGTTGAATGCCATCAATTACCTTTTGGATGAAGATGGCTTAATCAATGTACGTTTGAAAGAAATCAAACTTCGTCCGCTCGACAAGGCAAAAGTAAAACAAGAGAAATACAAATGGCAGTTGATCAATATCGGTGGCCCAATTGCAGCCTTGTTGTTGTTTGGTTTATTGAGGTTTATTTGGAGAAAAAGGAAGTATGAGGGAGGAATGAAAGGGTAAATACTTCAGTGTGCATTTGGCGATTGCTACAATTCTGATTTCGAAGCATCAAATAACACACCACAATAAAACCCTATTTTGAATTGGAATTAAACTATTTTCGTTTCTTTTTAGACTGCGTAATATTAGTTCCGCCTTTTTTGATTGTCGTAGTTCCATAGGTAGGATTTTTAACATAATCAATTTCATGACTAGATGGCACCCTAAATGACATACAAGTATTTCCGTTGTGATTAGTAATAGAGAAATCACCTAAAGTAATAATATCCATACCAATTAAAGCATCACAACCTCCAGCCAATCCAGGAACTTCTGTAGCAATTATACCTACAATAATTACACTATTGGGTAACCTCACATCAATTGTATATGTGTTTTGAAATACAATTCCATTTGCTGTACTAACTTGCACTTTACCTGTCGGGGTTAAACTTAAAGCTGCCACTACTTTTGTAGTAATTGCACATCCAGAAGCTCCTGTATCCCATATTGCACTTACATCTGTACAAATTAATCCTTGAGGTATACAAATTCCAATTGGCGTTTGTAATACATTTAATATACCAGTAGATGATTTTAATGTAAACGCTTTAACATGATTATGCATGAATCAATACTCTTGAATGAAAAATCTGAGTGTAACTCTCAGGACCGGGAAGACAATGTTGAATTAAAAATGTACCTAATTTTTCTTTTTTTAAACTTTCATTATATGCCTCCGAATGAGAATCGTAAATACCAATAACCTTCGTTCCTTTTATTACAATGAACTTATCATTGTACTTTTCGACTAATTTAGCTTGATTATCTAAATAAAATTTAAATTCTATATCTAACATATTTTTTTATGTTTTACAATTGATTACTAAAAATTAATGGCTATTTAATCAACGACAAATATACTAACTATATTTTGTTTGCAATATTAAAATACAAACAAAACACTTTTTTAACCACTTAGTTTGCAGAGGTTTACATCAAATATTTGTCGTGCTTCTTTATAC
>JBEAZU010000026.1:0-8634 GCA_041169945.1 Bacteroidota bacterium | reverse complement strand
GTTACCTTTCATTCGTGTTTGGTATTTTTAGAATTCAATAAAAACGATATTGTTTATGACCATACCAGGCAAGTCGAAATTTTATCATTGATGCAATTTTTAAGGTTTGGCAACATTTGTTTTTTCATGGTTTCTGGCTTTTTATTTGGCCACAGCATGAAAAACAGTATTAGTGCACCATCAGATGCCATCCATTATGTCAAAAAAAGATGGGCCGTATTGAAGGTACCTACCTTGCTTTTTTCTTTTATACTTGCCATTTTAGGCTTGTTTATTCCGGTGGTTAAACATTTTCTTTCTGGAGATCTATTAACCTTTTCGATGATGGTGAAGCAAGTCTGTAAAGATTTCTTTTTTGGTTATACCTGGTTTATCTATAATTTATTTTTAGGCTTATTATTGATTATCGTCATCAATATGTATACTTCATTGAAAAAAACAATTTTTATCTCTACGTTTATCTTAGCCATATTTTGGAGTATTAATCCTTATTTTCAATGGATTAATGTTACTGCCCACATGTTTACCTTTTTGGGTTTCTCCTTTTATATTTTATTGGGTTATTATTTGGGCATGCACCAAGATTTGTTCCAAAAAATTCTCCAATTTATTAACAACAATAGGCTTTTCTATGTTGGTATGTTGATCATTACCTTTCTTATTGCCTATTGGGAATCCATATATTTATACAATAATACTTCCGTATTGCCCTACTACAACTTAAAATTAAGTACCCAAATACAATCCATAGTAATATTTTTTGGCTTTTGTAGTTTTTGTACCAGGCCATTGTATCCTAGCATATTTAAACCATCGGTAGAAACGGTTGGCATTTATTTTCTCCATACCATTGTGGTTTTTTTATTGTATTTCGGTTCCTTTGCTATTCTCATTTTGGGGTTCAATATCAAAGGAAAGGAGGAGATTCCTTTTCAAATTATTCCTTTTTTATTAATTTTCTCTGCAATATTTGTTTACCTGTTTACCGTTATATGTGTAAAGTATATTGTCAAAACAAAATATTCGTTTTTAATAGGGATTAAAAAATCATAGGTATGCAAGTAAATTCTTTTTTTGTTGGTTTAGTTTTCATCGCATTTTCATTGGTAGGCTGTAAAAAGTCAACCGACACCCCTTCCAAAAAAAATCAAGCAAGTATAAAGGCTGAACATAGATTGTGTGCCGTAAGCGATAATATTTATAATCCTTCCTATACCTTTACGCGCTTTGAAGAGATGGTTAAAACGTATGAGACCAATGAAAAAGCTAGGATAGACCAATTACAAAATAAAATTCTTTTTTATGGTAGCTCTACCATGTATTTTTGGAATCCATATTTAGCCAATCATTTTGCACCTTTGCCTGTGATTGGACATGGTTTTGGGGGCGCCACTTATCCTGAAATGCTTTATTATGCGCCTCGACTTTTGTTTCCCTACAAGCCTTCTATCGTGGTCATTTATTCTGAAAATGATCAGTTTAATGAACCTGCAAAGTCTGTAAATCAAGTAAAGGATGATGTTTGTGAATTGTTTTCTAGGATACATGCTGCTTTGCCTGAGGCTAAAATTATATGTCTGGCGATGAAACATTCTCCTGGAAGAGATTTTAAATGGAAAGCCATGAACGAGGCCAATCTAAAGATTAAACAATTGTGCGAAAGTACTGATTTTATTACCTACAAAGATTTTAACAGCACCTTAAAAGACTCAAAAGGCAATATTGATTCCTCTTTATTTGAAAAAGATTATATCCACATGAATGCGAAAGGGTATCAAAAATGGGCAAATGCCTTAAAGCCATATTTAGAAAATATGTATGCCTCCCTTTAATGCTGAGTCAAAACTTTATAATCCCCTTGCTTGCTAAGCTGCATTATTTTGTATGGATTAGGGTCGCTGCTTAAGGCTAATGCTTCATGATGTGTATTGATATATTGTTGTGCCTCTTCCAACTGATAGGCATAACGTAATTTTTTTACTTCCGTTTGGGATGCGAGGTTAAAGGATACAATAAAATACATGTCTTGTGCCGGAAATAGGAGGTGGATTGCTTCCACCAACAGCTTGATATTTTCGATTACTGTTGGTGCATCAAACGAATCACTGGCATGGTGAACTGATTTATTGCGAAAGTCTTTTAAATGCCTAATTTTTACAACGGTGTCGTGAACTAGTAAGTGTAATTGGTCGGTTTTATCAAGCAATACAGAAAGTTTTATCTTGGTAATTGTCTTGTATTCTTTGTATAATTTTATTCTCAAAGCCTTTTCAAATAGCATTACGGCGTGTAATTGTGCGGTTTCAAACAGGCTAAACCGAAAATAACTCATCTCTAAAATTGCAGTTAGCTTAATGGTTTCCGCAGCGATGTCTAAAGGTAAATAAAGGCTACTGTAAATGGTGCTTTGAACCATTGCTTGATAGTCTTCAAAATGAGGGAAATAGGCTTGAGTCTTGGGATCGGCTTGTATCATTTGTTACAAAACTCATCAAATCATATAACTTAAACAAGCATCCAAAATGATTTCTAAATTTTAAGTTTACCTTTGCATTACAATACTTACCTTTGGTACCATACGCCACCGATTAAATAAAAAACAATGGCTTTACCTAATGTATTTTTAAAAGAAACTTCCGACGCTTTGCTCGAAAGATTGGCCTTACTAAAGTTTGATAGTAAACCGCTATGGGGTAAAATGAATGCCGCTCAATTACTGGCTCATTTAAATGTAAGTTATGACTTGGCTTATGAACGCAAGTCATTTAACAACAACTTTTTAATGTCCTGGATTTTAAAAGCATTTGTGAAACCATTGGTGGTGAATGAGCAACCGTATAAAAAAAACGCCTCTACTGCACCAATATTTATCATTGCAGCACAACGTGATTTTGATAAAGAAAAGGCAATGTTAATCATTAATATACAAGACACCCTCGCAAAGGGGGCTGCTTATTTCGAAGGCAAAACCAGTGATTCTTTTGGTCGTCTTAGTGCTATCGAATGGAATAATATGTTTTATAAACACCTAGATCACCATTTTAGGCAGTTTGGCATTTAAGGTTTAATCGGCTTAATGAAAGTGTTTACTGCAACAATTACACCCTAACTTATACGTATTTATGGGACGCAAAAAAAAATCAAGTACCGGGAAACCAAAAGTGAATCCCGAATTAGAAGGTTTTGATATCAGTATCAATTCTTTTGGAGAAATTAAATCAAACTACGATTTAGACAAACTCAATGAGTTTTTGAATAAAAATGTAGACGACAAAAAACTTCGTGATAGAAGCGAAGAAACGAAATAATAGTTATTCACTTCACAAATTCCTGTATATGAAAAAGTTCCTTTTCCTACCAATCTTATTGTTGTCATTGCTATTTGTTTCTTGTAAATCAAAATCAACTGAAGTTGAGAAAACCAAAGAAAACCTAAGTGTAGTAGACTTCGAAGCAAAAATTAAAACCGATGTTTTACTTATTGATGTGAGAACCCCCGAAGAATTTAACCAAGGTCATTTAGCCAAAGCCATTAATGTGGACATTAATGCTGACACATGGGCTGAAGACATTCAAAAGTTAGACAAAACTAAAACTATTTTGGTGTATTGTAAATCGGGTGGTCGTAGTGCTCGTGCAGCAGATGATTTAGCCGCACAAGGTTTCAACACCGTCTACAACCTCGAAGGTGGCATCATGAAATGGGTGGGTGCAGGGAAATCTGTAGAGCAACTCGAACTCAATACTACCAGTGCAGGCATGACCTTAGCCGATTATAATGAATTGGTTAAAAATGACAAGTATGTGTTGGTTGATTTTCATGCCAAATGGTGTGGTCCTTGTAAACAACTTTCTCCCATTTTAGAAAAAATTGCCAAAGAAAGGGCCGCTACTTTACTACTTGAAAAAGTAGATGCCGACCAAAACCAAAGTTTACTAGTTGAAAAAGGCATCGATGGAATTCCTTACCTTGAATTATACAAAAACGGTAAACTGGTGTGGAAGCACCAAGGCTTTATTACCGAAAAAGAATTACTAATGGCTAGTGGTTTACAATAAGCTTAACACCTATTTCCATTGTCTTTTATTACTTGGCCTTTATGATGAAAAAACTAGTTTTTATTGCCTGTACCCTATTATTGACCTCGTGTTTTTCCTATCATGACGTTGTATATAAATCGTTTGAAGGCATAAACATTGAAAAAATTGACGGTGATGCCCTCCATATTGGCATTTCAGTGAAAGTGTTTAACCCCAATGCCTATGCCATCACCATAAAAGAAGCCGAATTAAAAGGCAATTTTAATGGTAAAGATTTAGGGGATATCACACTGATGAATAATTTGAGTATTGGGGCCAACAAAGAGTCGGTACAGAAAATCGTTTGTAAAGTTTCGAGTAGCAAATTAATGGCGATGGTGCCGATGGCATTTTTAACTGGGAATGCTAAATTGTCTTTGACCGGAAACTTAAAAGCCAAAGTATATATGCTGAGTAAAAATTTACCAGTCAATATTTCGGAAAATATAAATTTAGGTGATTTCTCGCTTAAATAAGCGCGAGATTAGTCTGTCAGCTTAGCCTATATGAATCATCGTCCCAATAAAACTACCTATTACCAAGACCTTGGATTAATGGATTACCAAGCAGCTTGGGATTTGCAAGTGACACTTTTTGAAGCAATTGTGGCCACCAAAATCGCCAATAGGCCTTTAGCACCTGCAGACCAAGAAATTACCATTAACCATTTGCTGATGTGCGAACATCCTCATGTGTATACCTTAGGGAAAAGTGGTCAACGAGATCATTTACTGATTGACGAAGCCCAATTGCCCGATTACCAAGCATCCTATTATGTTACTAGCCGTGGTGGCGACATTACTTACCATGGTCCAGGGCAGTTGATTTGTTATCCTATCATTGACCTTGAGAATTTTTTTACGGATATTCATCAATACATGCGCTTGTTAGAAGAAGCCGTTATTCTTACTTTGTTAGATTATGGCATTGTCGCAGGACGAATACCGGGTTTAACAGGCGTTTGGCTCGACCATGAAGCACAAGTGAATCCTAGGAAAATTTGCGCTATGGGCGTTAAAACGAGTCGTTGGGTAGCCATGCATGGTCTGGCACTAAATGTAAACACCGACTTGACTTATTTTAACCATATTGTGCCGTGTGGTATTACCGACAAGGCGGTGACGTCTATGCACCAAGAATTAGGCAAAAACTTGAATTTGACAGAAGTAAGCACTAGCCTAAGAAACCATATCATGGCATTGTTTGAAATGACTATTGGAATTTAAAAGATGAATTTTTAATTTTATAAAAGCGAATTGAAGGAATTGTTTCGCTGAATTGCCCTGTAAAGACAAATTAATATGAAAAAAGACATTGAATTTCCTTTGGTAGAAGGGGTTAAAGTAGCCATAGTCAAAACAATCAATGCCTTGTCTTATCCTGAATGGAATGCTTATATCATCAATAGGAGAGCCGAAACACTTAAAAATGTACTGGTAAGCTCCAAAGGCTATGGAGAAGTAAATGGTGAAATCATTAAAACCTCCGTACTGCGACACGTACTCGGTGATTTGTTGCCTACCCAATATGCCTTGATAGAAGCGATTGATCCTGCAGTGTTTAAAATAAGCAATGAGTTTTGGGTAAGCTTTTACATCGATCAAAAAATATACGACAAAAAATATATTTTTTTACCTGAAACCATCATCGAAACTAACCTCATTTTTATACCCGAACTCGCTGCTGAAGGAGTGTTGCATGTTTAAGGTACTAAAGCAAAAGGTCGGCAAGGTTTTGAACCTCGCCGACCTTTTGCTTTTAATATGATGACAGGAAAACTATTCTCCCTTCGCTTCTGAATCTAAGTAATCTGTTTTATGCCCTTTTACTGCAAAGAACAGTAAGTATAAATAACATACGACACAAACGATAAAGCTTAATTTATACCCAATTGAATCGGCAATAACACCTTGCAACAAAGGAATAAATGCACCACCAACAATCATAGAGCACATTAAACCAGAACCTTTAGAGGTAAAGCTACCTAATTTTGCAATACCTAATGGGAAAATACATGGCCACATTACAGAGTTAAGCAAACCTACCAAGACTAAGAAAAATGCCGCCATTGGTATAGGCTGATTGACAAAGTTAATAGAGAAGCTTGGATCTGTATTCATGATCATTACCGGAATATCGATTGGAGTGGTAAAACCTACCATGCTCAATACAATAAGTGCAATGGCACCAATTGAAACTGCTGCAAGCATTACGTTTGCTTTAATGGTTTGTCCTAAAGCAGAACCAATGAAACGGCCAATCATAGCACTACCCCAATAATATGCTACCAATGAAGAAGCCATTTTTTCATCCACTCCAAAATCTTTGTGTAGATACAAAATCAATAAACTTCCAATGGCTACCTCAGCCCCTACATAAAAGAAAATAGCACCTGAACCAAACAACAAGTGTTTGTATTTTCCATAACTGTCATTGGTTTGTACTTCTTCTTCTACTTCCAATGTAGGTAGGGTAATGAAATATAGCAATACACCAATGGCAATGGTTACCAAAGCCAATACAATATAAGGTCCTTTTACTGCATCTGCTTTTGCTACGGCATCAATTAAGCCTGGTTTTAAAATCAAGGCTCCACCAATAATTGGTCCGATAAAAGTGGCAGTTGAATTTAAAGCACCTCCCAAGTTTAACCTTGCAGCACCTGTTTCAGGACGACCTAAAGAAATGATATAAGGATTAATGGCTACTTGTAAAATAGTTAAACCACATGCTACAATGAATAAAGCTGCCAAAAACAATTCAAATGACAACAAAGAAGCAGCAGGTACAAACATAAACAAACCTGTACCCATAATTGACAAGGCCAAGGTTAAACCCTTTTTGTAACCAATTTTAGCGATAATTGATCCTGCAGGAATAGACATAATACCATAAGCACCAAAAAAACAAAATTGAATCATCATCAATTTCCAGTTTTCAGTGATGTTAAACACCCCTTTTAAACTAGGAATAAGTACGTCGTTCATTACGGTAATAAAACCAATCATAAAAAACAAACCTATCAAAAGTGCTAAGGGCACCGAATAGTTTTTACTAGAATCGTATGTTGATGTTGAGTTAGAGTTTCCTCCTCCGATTGATGCCATAAGAATTAAATTGTTGGGTGAATAGTGTTAATTAAATAAGGTTATGAATAATATCAGGACAAATGCCCAATACAAGTATAGCAATAATTCCTAAGAATAATACTATTTTATAGAAAGATGTTGCAGTATACACCGTATTAATAGCAATATCTTTGGCTTCTTTGAAGTAGATGGCAATAATTACTTTAAAATAATAGTAAATCCCTACCATTGCATTAAGGATCGCCACGACTACTAAAATAGTATGTCCTGCATTTAAAGCAGAAGACAATACATAAAATTTAGCCATAAATCCAGCGGTTAAAGGAATACCCGCAAGAGACAACATCGCCACAGTCATGATAAAACCTAAGAAAGGATTTTTCTTAGCCAAGCCATCAAATGAGCTAATATCCGAATTGCCAGTTTCATTTTCAATCAACATCATAACGCCAAATGCAACAATAGAACCGATGGCATAAGCAATCATGTAATACATTAAGTCGTCCGCATTGGCACCTACTAATACAACAATTAGCATATATCCTGCATGAGACACACTCGAAAATGCCAATAATCTTTTTAAGCTTTTTTGGTTAATGGCCGACATACTGCCTACTGTAATGGTGAGTGCCGCTAATACTGCTACTACTTCCATCCAGAAATGGGTAACACTTGAGAAACAGATGTAGAACAATTTGAAAAAAGATGCAAAGCCTGCAATTTTCACAATGGTACTCATAAAAGCTGTTACAAATGTAGGAGAACCTTCATATACATCTGGCGTCCAGAAATGAAATGGTGCAATTGACATTTTAAACGACATGCCAATCAATACTAAAAACATTCCTACATAAGCTATTGGATTTAACTCCGAACCTGAAGTGAAATATTCTTCTATGCCTGCTAAATAAAAGGAACCGGATGCACCATATATCAAGGTAATACCCATTAATAAAATACCCGTAGCAAAAGCACCCATTAAAAAGTATTTTAAGGAAGCTTCGTTGGAAGCAGGGTTATTTTTTTCACTACCTGCCAGAATGTATAAACTCACTGATAATATTTCAATACCAATAAACAACATCACTAAGTTATTGAATGATATCATGGCAATCATACCCACTATAGCAAATAAGTACAAGGCATAATGCTCGGTGATATAGTTTTGAATTTTGCCAAAATAATTTTCTGACAATAGAAACAAAAACATGGAAATACATAATACAGCAGAAATAAAGGCAATATCATAATTGTCAATGACAATCATTCTATTGAAGTAAGCCATGGGAACTTTGTCCCACATGTATAAATTGCCAGCCAAAGCAGCTAACATGCCCGTGAAGGCAACAGCAAATGAAGCCTTCCTTGAGATGTCAAAGATGCCGGCAATCATTAAAAACAAACCTACTAAAGCAAGTATTACTAATGTGATCATAATGACTTATTTTGTTACAATATTGGTATT